>NZ_JAMYSZ010000007.1:0-235118 GCF_040322215.1 Mesorhizobium sp. M0184 | reverse complement strand
CCCCCTCGATCCGATAGCGCGAAAGCAGCTTGTGGCCACAGGTCCGGCCGATACCGAAGCGCTGGCACAGCACGCTTACATTCGCGCCTTTCGCCGACGCCAGCCTCACAAACTCCAGCTTCTGCTTCATCACGCTTCTGTCCTCGAATGGCATCCCGAACCCCCTCGCGCAAAAGCGCAAAACTGTTCGCGATGTCCTCGCACATCTGTTCGCGATGTCCCCAGTCCAAACAAAGGGGAGAAGGGGGAGCTTATGCCACCTTCACCTTGCCAAACCCGATCCCCCTGCTATTCTTCCCGCTAAAATAATTTCACACACAGGCAAACTTGTTTCTCGAAACCAAGGTTGAGATGAGCCAGTCGCCCTACCCCGCCGTCGTCGCCGGCCCCCCCCGGCCGAGCCTCATCCTGCGGCCAGGCCAGATTACGCTGCCGGCCGGGATGGAGCGCTACTCGGTTCAGGGCAATGGCGCGGTGCTGATCGAGGTCGAGGCCGGCGACATTGTCACCGTGCGCGATGTCGAGGGCGGGCAGGCCTGCGAGTTGCTGGCATGGGACAGCAGCGACGCGACCGATCCCGGCATTCTCGGCGAGAAATCGAACAGCAATGCCGCCGGCATCAAGGCGCTGCTGGCCGAAGGCAACGATAACCTCGCTTCCTTACGCCGAGGCCTCGAGCGGCGCCAGGTGCAGCTCGACCCGGCGAAGGCGGTTCGCGTTTTCGGCGGCGCCACCCCTGCCGGTACCGAACAGACTTTTACCGTCGCCCGCAATGGGTCGATGCTGATTGCCGCGCCCGGCGGGCCGATGCTGGTCGACGGCCACGATACGGCGACGCCGCTTAGCGTCATCGTCCGCCGCGCCACCATCCGCCCTGCGGCGAAATCCAGGCTTGCCGACCCGCTGGCCGATCCCGTGCTCGACCTGCGCGTCCATTCGGCGACGGCGGAGGCCTACTTCGTCAAGGCGGGCGACTATCTGCAGATCATCGATGTCGACGGGCGCCAATGCACCGACTTCCAGTGCTTTTCGGCGCGCAAGCTGGACAAGGGCCGCGATCATCCGCTCGACGTGACGACGACGCGCACGCTGATGGGTTCGAGCTATCCGATGCCCGGTCTGCACTCGAAATACTACGACCAGGACATGGAGCCGCTGGTCGAGGTTGTGCAGGACACTTGCGGCCGCCACGATGCATTCGCGCTCGCCTGCGCGGCCAAATATTACGACGACATCGGTTATCCTGGCCATCCCAACTGCTCGGAGAATTTCAACCGCGCGCTGGCCGACAAGGGTGTCACGCCTCGCGCCGGCTGGATGGCGATCAACTTCTTCTTCAACACGGCCATCGACGCGCATGGCGTCGTGGTATCGGACGAACCGTGGTCGCGGCCGGGCGACTATGTGCTACTCAGGGCGCTCACGGACATCGTCTGCGTCTCGTCCGCCTGCCCCGACGATACGACGCCGGCCAATGGCTGGAATCTGACCGACATCCATGTGCGAACCTATCCCGGCCAGCACAAATTCTCGCGAGCGATCGCCAGACGCATGACGCCCGATTCGGAACCGAAAATGACCCGCGAGACCGCCTTTCATTCGAGCTTTGCCAAGCACACCCGCAACTTCGTCGAGTACAAGGGCTATTGGCTGGCCAATTCCTTCGCTAGGCAAGGCCCGATCGATGAATACTGGGCCTGCCGGCAGGACGCCGTGATCATGGACCTGTCGCCGCTGCGCAAGTTCGAGGTCACCGGGCCGGACTCCGAGGCGCTGCTGCAATATACGCTGACCCGCGACATCAAGAAGCTCGGCGTCGGCCAGGTCGTCTATTCCGCCATGTGCTACGAGCATGGCGGCATGATCGACGACGGCACGCTGCTCAGGCTCGGCAAGGATAATTTCCGCTGGGTCGGCGGCGACGATCTATCCGGCGAATGGCTGCGCGAGACCGCGACAAAGCTCGGCCTCAACGTGCTGGTGCGCTCGTCGACCGACCAGATGCACAATGTCGCCGTGCAGGGACCGAAGAGCCGTGACATCCTCAAAGAGATCATCTGGACCTCGCCGCTACAGCCGTCGATCGACGAGCTCGAATGGTTCCGTTTCGCCGTCGCCCGCATCGGCGGCGGCAACGGCATTCCGGTCATTGTCTCGCGCACCGGCTACACCGGCGAGCTCGGCTATGAGATCTGGTGCCATCCGCGCGACGCCGAAAAGGTGTTCGACGCGATCTGGCAGGCCGGCCAGCCGCACGGCCTGAAGCCGATGGGGCTGCAGGCGCTCGATATGGTGCGCATCGAGGCCGGGCTGATCTTTGCCGGCTACGAGTTTTCCGACCAGACGGATCCGTTCGAGGCCGGCATCGGCTTCACCGTACCGCTGAAGACCAAGAGCGACGATTTCATCGGCCGCGAGGCGCTGATCCGGCGCAAGGAAAACCCGCAGAAGAAGCTGGTCGGCCTCGACATCGACGCCAATATCGCGGTCGGCCACGGCGATTGCGTGCATGTCGGCCGAGCCCAGATCGGCGTCGTCACCTCCGGCATGCGTTCGCCGGTGCTGAACAAGACCATCGCGCTGGCCAGGCTCGACGTCGCGCATGCGGCGATCGGCACCGAGATCGAGATCGGCAAGCTCGATGGTCACAGCAAGCGGCTGCCGGCGCGCGTCGTCGCCTTTGCCCATTACGACCCGCAGAAGACCAGGCCGCGCTCCTGACCGACGCTGCCTGGTTCTTCCCTTCTCCCACAAGCGCAATGTGCACAGCGTCACAAAGCACTTGACGTGAAAGCGCGTTGGGTCAATCTTCACTGCTAAGAAAAAAATACTACTGAGCGGAAAACGCCTGGGCCGTTCAACGTGAGCGTCGATGACGCCTCGCGAGATTGCGGCTGTTGCCGATGGGGAACATCAAAAATGGGGAATCCACGTAAATGAGCACGATAGTCACCACCTTGGTGCCGCCTGCCGAAGGGCAGCTGCACCGGAACATCGATTGGCGCGGCGCCTTCTGGGTGGCAAGCGGCGTTCCGGCCCTTGTCCTGTTTTCGATCGGCGGCATCGCCGGCACCACCGGAACACTGGCCTTCCTGATCTGGGCCGTATCCATGGTCATGGGCTTCCTGCAGTCCTTCACCTATGCGGAGATCGCCGGGCTGTTCCCGAACAAATCCGGCGGCGCCTCGGTCTACGGCGCCACCGCATGGCTGCGCTATTCGAAATTCATCGCGCCGCTTTCGGTGTGGTGCAACTGGTTCGCCTGGTCGCCGGTGCTGTCGCTCGGCTGCTCGATCGCCGCTGCCTATATCCTCAACGCGCTGGCACCGGTGCCGCTGTTCACCGACACTTCGCCGGAAGTCGCCGCCTATATTGCGGCCCATGCCGGAACCAGCGCCGCCGACGCCATCACCGCGGTCACCGCGGCGGCGACGCCGGCGATCCGTAACTGGACGCTCTACGGTCACACGCTTGGCCCGGTTTCCTTCACCTTCAACGCCACCTTCTTCATCGGCGCGGTGCTGATGCTGATCATCTTCTCGATCCAGCATCGCGGCATCCTGGGCACGGCCAACGTGCAGAAATATATCGGCCTGCTGGTCATCATCCCGATGCTCATCGTCGGCGTGGTGCCGATCGTTACCGGCCAGATCAACTGGTCGAATTTCTCGCCGCTGGTGCCGCTCGCTGCAGCCTATGCGCCGGAGCCCGGCGCGTGGAACATCGCCGGCTGGACGCTGGTGCTCGGCGGCATGTTCATCGCGGCATGGTCGACCTACGGTTTCGAGACCGCGGTCTGCTACACCTCCGAGTTCAAAAACCCGGGCACCGATACCTTCAAGGCGATCTTCTACTCCGGCCTGCTGTGCATGCTGCTGTTCATCCTGGTGCCGTTCACCTTCCAGGGCGTGCTCGGCTTGAACGGCATGCTGGCGACGCCGATCGTCGACGGCTCCGGCGTTGCCGATGCGCTGGCCGGCATGGTCGGCGGCGGACAGCTGATCCACAGCCTGCTGGTGATGCTGATGATCCTGGCCCTGGTGCTCTGCATCATGACGGCGATGGCCGGCTCGTCGCGCACGCTCTATCAAGGTTCGGTCGACGGCTGGCTGCCGCGCTATCTCAGCCATGTCAACGAGCACGGCGCCCCGACGCGGGCGATGTGGACCGACCTGATCTTCAACCTGATCGTGCTGGCCATCGCCTCGGCCGACGCAACGAGCTTCTTCTTCATCCTCGCGGTGTCGAATTGCGGCTACATCATCTTCAACTTCCTTAACCTCAATGCCGGCTGGATCCACCGCATCGACAATGGCCACATCGCGCGGCCATGGAAGGCGCCGAGCTGGGTGCTCGGCCTCGGCGCTATCTTTGCCTACGTCAACGCGGTCTTCATGGGCGCCGGCGCCAAGGTGTGGAATCCGATGGCATTGTGGGCCGGGCTGATCACGGCAGCCCTGATCATCCCGGTGTTCTGCTTCCGGCATTACATCCAGGACAGGGGCAAATTCCCCGACCACATGCTGGCCGATCTCGGCATGAGCTCGTCCGACCTTGCGATGAAAAAGGCGGGGATGCTGCCCTATCTGACGCTGGTCGCCGGCGTCGTTGTGATGCTGCTCGCCAACTGGCTGTTCGTCATCTGAGGGCTGCGTTGAGGGATCGGGCGCGCAATGCGCACTCGATCCCTGCATTTTGTTCTTGCTTTGTGCCGGCAGCTATGCTATTAATTTTAGCATGGTGCTGATTCGCCCCGAGACCCGCCGCCGAGGCGGGTTTTTCTTTTTAGGGGCTATTCGGCAGCGGTGCCAGCGCGGGAGCGACCGCCAAGCGCTGCACCGATATCCTCGAGCACCTGTCCGATGCGCGCCTGGATCGTCTCGGACGCAAGCACGCCGTCGATGAAATCCCTGTCCGAAGCGTAGATCGCGGTCGGCAGCGTAAAGGCCTCGAAGAAGCCGAACAGCGGCCTCAGCTGGTGCTCGATGATCAGCGCATGCCGGTCGCCGCCGCCGGTCGCCAGCAGCACCAGCGGCTTGCCCCTGAGTGCCGTTGGGTCGACAAGATCGAAGAAGTGTTTGAACAGGCCGGTATAGCTGCCCTTGTAGGTGGGCGAGCCAACGACGAGCACGTCAGCCGCGACGACGCGCTTGAGGATATCGCCCGCTTGCGCATCCAGTTCACGCGCCCATTTGGCGCCACCGAGGCTGGGGCCGAGGTCGACGACGTCATGCGTGCTGGCGGCCAGGCCATATCTGCCGGCTACCTCGTTCACGATACGATCGACGAAGCCGCGCGTCTTGGACGGCCGGGTGAAATTGCCTGAGAAACCGACAACGGCCGGATTGGTCATGATGCAAAGCCCTCGCGATGATTTCGGGCTGCCAGCCCGCTGCTCATGACCCTATGGACATTCGGACCGAACGAAAAGAACGGATGCTTGCCACGGTCTAAAATCATTACCGGTTCTAACCAGCTTTGCGGATCGCTGCCGTCTCAGGTTGGAAGAACCGGTTTGGCGGCCGCTTCAGGCCAAGATTTTCGCGCAGGGTCGATCCTTCGTATTCGCTCCTGAAAATGCCGCGCCGCTGCAATTCGGGCACGATTTTCTCGACGAAATCATCCAATCCGGCGGGAAGATAGGGGAACATGACGTTGAACCCGTCCGAGCCTTCGGTGACCAGCCATTCCTCCATCTCGTCGGCGATGGTTTTCGAAGTGCCGACGAAGGCAAGACCGGAATAGCCGCCCAGCCGCTGCGCAAGCTGCCTGACGGTCAGGTTTTCCTTGCGCGCCAGTTCGATGACGCGCTCGCGGCCGCTCTTGCTGGCGTTGCTTTCCGGGATTTCGGGCAAGACTGAATCCGGATCGAACCGCGACGCGTCGTGGCCGAGCGCGATCGACAGCGAGGCGACGCCGCTCTCGTAGTAGACGAGGCTGTCGAGCTTGGCCCGCTTCGTCTGCGCCTCCTCGACGGTCTCGCCGACAATGACGAAGGCAGGATCTTGATGTCGTCGCGCGACCGGCCAAGTTTTTGCGCACGTTCCTTGACGTCGGCAAAGAAGCGCTGCCCCGAGGCGAGATCGGCATGGGCGGCGAAGATCACGTCGGCCGTTTCCGCGGCGAGCTGCCGTCCGGCCTCCGACGCGCCGGCCTGCACGATGACCGGCCAGCCCTGCACCGGCCGCGCGATATTGAGCGGTCCCCGCACCGAAAGATATTCGCCCTTGTGGTCGAGCACATGCAGCTTCGCCGGATCGAAATAGAGCCCGCTTTCGGCGTCGCGGATGAAGGCATCGTCGGCAAAACTGTCCCACAGGCCGGTGACGACATCATAAAACTCCCGCGCCCGGCGATAGCGCTCGTCGTGCTCGACATGCTCGTCGAGGCCGAAATTCAGCGCGGCGTCGGGATTGGATGTGGTGACGATATTCCAGCCGGCGCGCCCGCCGCTGATATGGTCGAGAGAGGCGAAACGACGGGCGATGTGGTACGGCGCGTCGAACGTCGTCGAGGCGGTTGCGATCAGCCCGATACGATCGGTGACGGCGGCAAGCGCCGACAACAGCGTGAACGGCTCGAAGGACGTGACCGTGTGGCTGCGCCGCAGCGCCTCGATCGGCATGTTGAGCACGGCCAGGTGGTCGGCCATGAAGAAGGCGTCGAACTTCGCCGCTTCCAGCCTTTGCGCGAAGTGCTTGAGATGCGCGAAATTGAAGTTGGCGTCGGGATAGGCGCCCGGGTAGCGCCAGGCGCCGGTATGAAGGCTGATGGGCCGCATGAAAGCGCCAAGCCGCAATTGTCGATTTTCTGCCATGGAAAAACGCACCGATGACGACGAGCGTAACGCTCCAATTGCTCGAGCATGGGACGGCTTTGCGGTCATGGGAAGGAATTCTGTTTTGCAAAACCAGCGTCGGGGAGCATTTTTGGTGCGGGCGGCGGACCGATCAATCGATCTTGATGAACACGCCCTTGGTGTTGAGATACTCAGCGAGGTGCTCGCCGCCGCCCTCGCGGCCGTAGCCGCTCATCTTGTAGCCGCCGAAGGGCACGGCCGGATCGATGGCGTGATAGGTGTTGACCCAGACCGAGCCGGCGCGGATCTTTCGCGACAGCTGGTGGGCGGTGGCGAGATTTTGGGTGAAGACCCCTGCAGCCAGGCCGTAAGGCGTGTTGTTGGCCCGCTCGACCGCCTCGTCCAGCGTATCGAACGGCAAGGCTGAAATCACCGGCCCGAATATCTCCTCACGGGCGATCTTCATGTCGTCCGAGACCCCGGCAAAGACGGTCGGCGCGACGAAATTGCCAGCGGCAAGCGCGCCTTCCACAAGCCGGGTGCCTCCGGTGACGAGTTTCGCCCCTTCCGCGGTGCCGGCCTCGAGGTAACCGGTGACCCGTTGCAGCTGCTTTTCGGAGACGAGCGGACCGATCTCGGTCGCCGGGTCGATGCCGTCGCCTACCCTGAGACCCTTGGCGTATGCCGCGAGCCGCTCGACGAACTCGTCATGGACGGCGCGTTCGACGAAAAGGCGCGAGCCGGCGATGCAGATCTGGCCGGAATTGGCGAACACCGACATCGCCGCCACCGGCACTGCTTTGTCGAGATCGGCATCGGCGCAGACGATGACCGGCGACTTGCCGCCGAGCTCCAGCGAGACGCGCTTGAGGTTGCCGGCCGAGGCCCGCACGATCGACTGGCCGGTCGCCGTCGAGCCGGTGAAGACGATCTTGTCGACGCCCATATGCTCGGCGAGTGCGGCACCTGCCTCGGTGCCGGTGCCGGTGACGATGTTGACGACGCCTTCCGGAACGCCGGCCTCGTTCATGATGTCGGCGATCAAAAGCGGCGTCAGCGGCGCCTCTTCCGATGGTTTCAGCACGATGGTGCAGCCGGTCGCCAGCGCCGGGCCGATCTTCCAGATCGACGCCGCCGTTGGCGCGTTCCAGGGAATGATGGCGCCGACGACGCCGACCGGCTCCTTGCGGGTGAAAGAGACGATTTCGCCGGGCAGCGAGTTGTCGATCGTCTCGCCGTGCAGCGCCGTCGCCATGCCGGCATAGTAGCGCAGCATGCCGATGACGCGGTTGCGATTGGCGCGGGTGCGTATGATCGGCATGCCCATGTCGGTGGTGTCGGAGCGGCTGATCTCTTCCCAGTGCTTTTCGAAGAGGTCGGCGATCCTCAGCAGCAGCACCTGCCGCTCGTAAGGCTTGAACCGGCTCCACGGGCCCTCGAACGCCTTGCGCGCAGCAGTCACCGCCAAGTCGATGTCCTGGCGGTCGGCGCGCGGCACCGTGGCGATGACCGCGCCGGTGGCGGGATTGCGGCTCTCCGTGGTCCGACCGGAGCGGGCATCGACCCAGCCGCCGCCGATGAACATCCGGCGATGGCGCCCGTCGATCGGCAGCCGCAGCGGTGCCTTTGTCTGAGCTATGGTCATGACTGTCCTCCTCCGGCGCCTACGCCTGGTGGGCGGATTAAACCGCCGGAGGTCACATTTGCCAACAGCTCTATTCGGCCGCCAGGGCCAGTTGCGGCCTTTCGCTTTCTTCTGCCACCTTGGCCGCCTCTTCCGTTGCCACCACCTTCTTGGGCTCCCTGCCGAAAAACAGCGCATAGGCTGCCGGCAGGACAAGGATGGTCAGCACCGTGGCGACGAGAATGCCGCCCATCATGGCGTAGGCGAGCGGTCCCCAGAAGACGCCGCGCGAGATCGGGATCAGCGCCAGCACCGCCGTCAGCGCCGTCAGCACGATCGGCCGGAACCGGCGCACCGCCGAGCCGATGATGGCCTCGGAACGCTCCACGCCGGCGGCGATGTCCTGGTCGATCTGATCGACCAGGACGATCGAGTTGCGCATGATGATGCCGAGCAGGGCGATGACACCGAGGATGGCGACGAAGCCGAACGGCGCGCCGCTGATCAAAAGTGCCGCCGCCGCGCCGATGATGCCGAGCGGACCGGTCGCCAGCACCAGCATCGCCTTGCCGAAATGCTGCAGCTGGATCATCAGCAGCACGACGATGACCGCCAGCATGATCGGCGCTTTCGCCGCAATCGAGGCCTGGCTTTCGGCCGCATCCTCGGCGCCGCCCTGGATCTCGATCTTGTAGCCGGGGGCGAGGCCGTCGCGCAGGCTCTGCATCTCGCTGTACATTTTCATGGCGACATCGTTCGGCTGCACACCGTCCGGCAGCGTGGCGCGTACGCTGATGGTCGGCAAGCGGTCGCGCCGCCATTCGACGCCTTGCTCCAGCACCGGGACCACCTTGGCGACCTGCGACAGCGGCACGGAGCCACCGAAATCGGTCGGGATATAGACGGAGTCGACCGCCGACAGCAGGTGACGGCTTGCC
The DNA here is from genome assembly GCF_040322215.1 of Mesorhizobium sp. M0184. NCBI lineage: Bacteria > Pseudomonadati > Pseudomonadota > Alphaproteobacteria > Hyphomicrobiales > Phyllobacteriaceae > Mesorhizobium > Mesorhizobium sp. M0184. The sequence continues at coordinate 225,757 of NZ_JAMYSZ010000007.1, read as the reverse complement.
TCCGGCTCACGGGCGACGATCGAAACCGTCTCCTCGCCGTCGCGGAAGTCATCGAGCGGCGCTCCCGACATGGCCGCCTGCAGCATCTGGCGGATGCGCTGCGAGGTGACGCCGAGCGCACGGGCGCGATCCTGGTCGATCACCAGCTTCATCGTCGGCACCGGCTCCAGCCAGTCGTCGTGGATGGCGCCGAGCAGCGGATTTGCCTGGAACTTCGCCTTCACCTCGTCGGCGATGCGGCGCACCTCCTGGCGATCCGGACCCATGACGCGCATCTGCACCGGCCAGCCGGTCGGCGGACCAAGGAACAGGCGGTCGACCTTGGCGCGGATCGACGGGAAATCATTGGCCAGGATGGTGCGCAGCTTGACGATCAGCCGCTCGCGGGCCGGTTCGTCATTGGCCATCACCAGAAGCTGGGCGAAGTTCGGGTTGCGAAGCTGCTGGTCGAGCGGCAGGAAGAAGCGCGGCGCGCCTTCGCCGACATAGGTGGCGATGAAGCGCTTGTCCTTGTCGTCCATCATCCTGGCTTCGAGCGCCTTGGCCTGCGTCTCGACTTCCTTGATGCTGGTGCCTTCCGGCAGCCAGAGGTCGACAAGGATTTCCGGGCGCGACGATTGCGGGAAGAAATTCTGCGGGATGAACTGGAACGCCCACAGGCTGGTGGCAAACGTCATCAGCGTCATCACCAGCACGATGATGCGATGGCGCACGGCCCATGCAACGGTCGAGCGAAGACGGCGGTAGAAGCGCGTGTCGAAGACATCGTGATGGTTGCCGGCGTGCTTGCGCTGCTTCAGGATCATGTGGCCGAGCCATGGCGTGAAATAGACCGCCGCGAACCAGGACACGATCAGCGCGATGCCGACGACGTAAAAAAGGGTGCGCACATATTCGCCGGCGGTCGAGGCAGCGAACCCGACGGGAATGAAGCCGGCCGTCGTGATCAGCGTGCCGGTCAGCATCGGGAAAGCGGTCGAGGAGTAGGCGAAGCTCGCCGCCTCGACCTTGACCAAGCCTTCCTCTAGTTTTCGCTCCATCATTTCGACGACGATCATCGCGTCGTCGACCAAGAGCCCAAGAGCGATGATCAGCGCGCCGAGCGAAATGCGCTGCAGGTCGATGCCGAGCTCGTACATGATGGCGAACGTGGCGGCCAGGACCAGCGGAATGACGATCGCGATCACCAGGCCCGAGCGCCAGCCGATCGACAGGAACGATACGAAAAGCACGATCAGCAGCGCTTCGCCGAGCGCTTCCATGAACTCGCTCACAGCCTCCTTCACGACATGCGGCTGGTCGGAAATCTGATCGACCGAAACGCCATAGGGCAGCGCCTCTTCGAAGCGCTTATAGGTCGCTTCGACGTCCTTGCCGACGTCGGTGACGTTGAAGCCCTTGGCCATGACGACGCCGAGCTGGACGCTGTCGTGTCCGTTGAAACGGTACTTGCGCTGGTACGGATCCTCGAGGCCCGAGGTCACGGTGGCGATGTCGCCGAGGCGCGTCACCTGGTTCCCGGCGCGCAGGCGAAGCTCGCGGATGTCGGCCGCCCTGGTGACATCGCCCTCGACCGAAATGCGCACCGAACGCTGGCCGGTGTCGACCGAACCTGCCGGGTCGACATTGTTCTGGCCTCGGATCGCATTCTGCAGGTCGGTCAACGTCAGGCCACGTTCGGCAAGCGCCTTGGATGAAACGTCGATGTAGAGTTTTTCCGGCTGGTCGCCGATGATCACGGCCTTCTCGACACCGGGCGTCGTCAGCAGCATGTCACGCGCCTGGATGGCGAATTTCTTCAGCTCGGGATAGCTGTAGCCGTCGCCGCTGATCGAATGCAGGGTGATGAACGTGTCGCCGAATTCGTCATTGAAGTAAGGCCCGAGCAGCCCCTGCGGCAGCTCATTGGCGATATCGCCGACCTTCTTGCGCACCTGATAGAAAGCATCGGCGACCTGCGCCGGATTGGTGTCGCCCTTGACCTGCAAGGTGATGATGGCGCTGCCGGCGCGGGTGTAGGAGCGGACGAAATCGAGGTGCGGCGTTTCCTGCAGCTTGCGCTCGATCTTGTTGACGACCTGGTCCTCCATCTCCTTGATCGAGGAGCCTGGCCAGATCGCCTGGACGACCATGACGCGGAAGGTGAAATCGGGGTCTTCCTTTTGGCCCATGCGCATCAGGCCGAGCGCACCGGCGACGATGATCAGCCCGAACAGGAAGCGGGCAATGCTCGGATGGCCGATTGCCCAGCGCGAAAGATTGAAAGACCGCTTTTCATTGGTGTCGATGGTCATCGGCGTCAGTCCGTTCAATTTGATCAACAGAGCACGCGCTTTCGCATGCCCAAGGAACTTCCGATGTGGGCTTCCGGGCGGCGTGGCTTTCCGAGTTGAGAGATCTACATCGCGGTGGGACGCGAGGATCGACGTGGGGGTTACATCGACCTGAGATCTCGAAAATCGGGGGGCGCCTGCCGCCCGGAAACCGTAAATTGCCTGGCCGTCAGCGCAAGCGCCTTGCAGCGTCATCGGCCGACGCCGACTGTTGCGCCGCATCACCGGTCAGCTTGACTTTCAGATTCTCGGTCATGAACTGCGTGCCGGCGGCGACGACGACGTCACCCGGCTTCAGCCCATCGGCGACACTGACGCCGTCGGGGGTGAAGGCGGCGACCTTGACCGGATGCGCATGGACGGTCCCGCCGTTGCGGTCGACTGTCCAGACGATCGATTGGCTGTCCTTTTGCGCCAACGCGGCCAGCGGGATCGACACCAGTTGCTGCCGGTTGTCCGCCGCGGCTTCGATGGAGGCGGTCATGCCTAGCAGCACGCGAGGATCGTTGGGCAGGCTGACGCGAACGGCAAAGGTGCGCGACTGTGGATCGGCGCTGCCGGCGACTTCGCGGACCTTGCCGTCGAGCGTCAGCGCCTCATCGGACCAGAAGCCAGCCTTGACGGTCTTGCCCGGCTTGAATTCGGCGATATCGGTTTCCGGAACAGCGATCAGGACTTCCTTCTCGCCGTCGATGGCAACGGTCACCACCGGCGTGCCGGAGCCGACGACCTGGCCGACATCGGCGGCAACTGATGTGACGATGCCGTTCTTGTCCGCCTTGAGATCGGTATAGCGGACCTGGTTCTGTGCCTGGGCAAGCTGCGAGCGGGCGGAGTCGCGCGTGGCGACCGCCTGATTGTAGCTGAGCGTCGCCTGCTCGAGCTGCGACTTCGGCGCGAAATTCTTGGCGTAGAGCTGTTCGGCCCGCTTGCGCGTAAGCTCGACTGTCTCGACCTGACGGTCGGCAGCATCGAGGCTGGCCTGAGAGCTTCTCACCGAGAGCTCGTAGTCGGTGGGATCGATGCGGGCGAGAACGTCACCCGGCTTGACGCGGTCACCGATGTCGACAAGGCGCTCGGTGATCTTGCCGTTGATGCGAAAACCGAGATTCATCTCGGTGCGGGCACGCACCGATCCGGAATAGGAAAGCTGACGGGTATCGCTCGCCTTGGCGATCTCGACCACCTTGACCGGGCGGATGATCTCGGTGACCTCGGCTTTCTCCTGCGAGCAGCCGGCGAGGCCGAGAGCGGCAACGACAATCAGTGCCAGGCCGGCGGCCGGTCGCCTGTAGGTGATGGACTTGGACAAAGACACTTTTCGTACTCCCGAACTGTGGAGATGAATTGCCGACATCACCGCCCGACGGGCGGCAATGGTCATTTCTTCAAGGCTCTGATGGCAAACTCGGTAAGCTCGTCCGGCGTCGCCCGGTTCTTCTTGGCGAGGCACTGGGCCATTATCTGCGGATGAGAGAGGCTGATGATGGCAGCGCCGAAACACCGGGAAGCGATCACCGGATCCTGATCGATGAACTCGCCGGTAGCGATTCCCTCGCGGATCACTTCCGCGACCAGTTCATGGATGCTGTCGATGTGCTTTTCGATGACGTGCCAGTCGCGCTCGATGGCGACGATGACCATCTCGTGCACCTTCTCCTGGTCGATCATGGTTTCCAGCGTCCACTGATAGTGCGTATGCACATAGCGGCGGAGCTTCTCGCTGGCGGTGCCGGAACCATGGCAGGCCTCGTAGCTCAACCGGTAGCAGGTCTCGAGCATGCGGCCGCAAACCGCCTGGTGGATTTCCACCTTGGAGGCGAAGAAGCGATAGATGTTGGCAGTCGACATGCCGAGTTCGCGCGCAACGTCGGCGACGTTGGTCTTGCCGTAGCCGTAGTGGCGAAACAATCGCTCCGCGCAATCCAGGATGCGCGTGACATTTTCCTGGCGGGCGGAATCGGCGGTGGTGTCTAGGGTTTCAAGCATCTTGTTGGCCAAATTTACGACTGACGAATTTAGAATTTCGTCACTCGTAAATTGAAAACCATCATCTGTCAAGGCTCGATTTTGGCTACTAGTGACAGATGGTGACATCCCTGGACGGAGTTGGCCCATGAAACGCATTTGGTTTCCGCCGGGCGCGCCTGCAACGCCGCCCCGTGTTTATTTGCGAAGGATCTTGAAAAGATGCTTTCCGAAATCGGTTCCGTTTTCGGATCAGGCCCTAAGGCTGCTTTGCCATCTCCCGCAGCCGGAACTTCTGGATCTTGCCCGTCGAAGTCTTCGGGATTTCCGCGAAGATCACCGCTTTCGGCACCTTGAAGCGGGCGAGCAGCGCGCGGCAGTGCTCGATTACCTCGGCCTCGGTCGCCGCCTTGCCCGGCTTCAGCTCGACATAGGCGACCGGCACCTCGCCCCATTTGTCGTCGGATCTGGCGACAACGCCGCAGGAGCCGACGGCGGGATGCTTGTACAGCGCCTCCTCGACCTCGATCGAGGAGATGTTTTCGCCGCCGGAGATGATGATGTCCTTGGAACGGTCCTTGAGCTGGATGTAGCCGTCCGGATGCATGACGCCGAGGTCGCCCGAATGGAACCAGCCGCCGGCAAAGGCCTCGTCGCTCGCCTTGCGGTTCTTGAGATAGCCTTTCATGACGATGTTGCCGCGGAACATCACCTCGCCGATGGTCTCGCCGTCGGCCGGCGTCTCTTGCATCGTCTGCGGGTCCATCACAGTCAGGCCTTCGAGCGCGGCATAGCGCACGCCTTGCCTGGCCTTCTTCGCCGCCCTCGCCCCTTTCTCCAGCCGGTCCCACTCGCCATGCCATTCGTTGACGACGGCCGGGCCATAGGTTTCGGTCAGGCCGTAGAGATGGGTGACGGCAAAGCCCGCATCGGCCATGCCCGACAGCACCGCCTCAGGCGGCGGCGCCGCGGCGGTATTGAAGGTGACGGTCTGCGGAAACTGCCGCTTGTCCTCGTCCCTGGCGTTGATCAGCACCGACATGACGATGGGTGCACCGCACAGATGGGTGACGCCATGATCGGCGATGGCGTCGTAGATCGGCTTCGGCCGCACCCAGCGCAGGCAGACATGCGTGCCGGCCTGCACGGCAAGCGTCCAGGGAAAGCACCAGCCGTTGCAGTGGAACATCGGCAACGTCCACAGATAGACCGGGTGCTTGCCCATCCCGGCATGGATGGTGTTGGCATAGGCCATCAGTGCCGCGCCCCGATGGTGACAGACGACGCCCTTCGGATTGCCTGTCGTGCCGGAGGTGTAGTTGAGCGAAATGGCATCCCATTCGTCGTCCGGCATCGACCAGGCGAAATCCTCGTCGCCGTCGGCGACTAACGCCTCATAGTCCAGCGTGCCGATCCGCTCCCCCTTGGGATAGGGCGCATCGGCGGCATAGTCGGGATCGTCGTAATCGATCAGCAGCGGCCTGACCTTGGCCAGCGTCAGCGCTTGCCGAACCACGCCGGCGAATTCGCGGTCGACGATCAGCACCTTGCTTTCGGCATGATCGAGCTGGAAGGCAATGACGGCGGCGTCGAGGCGGGTGTTGAGCGAATGCAGCACCGCCTTGGTCATCGGCACGCCGAAATGCGCTTCCAGCATCGGCGGTGTGTTGGACAGCATGACGGTGACGGTGTCGTCCTTACCGATACCGCGCTTGGCCAGCGCCGAGGCAAGCCTCAGCGAGCGCTTCCAGAAATCGCGATAGGTCGTGCGCTGGCGGCCATGGATGATGGCGGTCTGATCGGGAAAGGTTTTTGCCGCCCGCTCAAAATAGGTCAGCGGCGTCAGCGGCTGGTGGTTGGCCGGGTTCCTGTCGAGGTCCTGTTCGTAGGGATTGCCCATCCCGTCCTCCGCAATGTGTTCGTCGAGAACTTTAGCTACCGGCTTCCGACCCGTCACCACCAACGATGCCATCATAGACCGCGTTTGGCACAAGAATGGTCTAGATTCGGCGAGCGAAAGGGCATCTATGCCTTCCTCCCAATTTGACTTTTGTCGAGAGCCGTGAATAATGTCAGCGAGGAGATGGCATGGCGATCCGACCGGCAGAACAGCTTATCCACAAGGCCGCCTGGCTTTACTATGCACACGGCCTGCGCCAGGACCAGGTGGCCAGCCAGCTCAAGATTTCCCGTGCCTCGGTGGCGATGTATCTGCGCAAGGCGCGCGAGACCGGCATCGTCAACATCTCGACCTCGACCCAGCTTTTCACCGACGACGTGCTGGCGCGCAAGCTGGAAGACGCGCTGAAGCTCGACGCGGTCTGGATCGCGCCGGAAAACGGCTATGTCGCCGACCCCTCGACCGACATCGCGGTGCTGGCGGCAAGCGTCTTTCTCGAGCTGATCAGGAAAGGCGACCGCATCGGCGTCGCCTGGGGACGGACGGTCTACACCATCGCCGACATCATGTCCTATGCCGATCTGCAGGACGTCACCGTGGTGCAGCTCTGCGGCAATCTGGGAGCCCCCTATTCGTACCGGCCGGACCAATGCACGATGGAAATCGCGCGCCGGCTCAATGCCAAGGGGCTGAATTTCTACGCGCCGCTGGTGCTGACGACGGAAGAACTGGCACGCGGCCTGCGCGCCGAGCCGGTGATCCGCGAGCAATTGTCGGGCATCGGCGAATGCGACCTGGCGCTGTATTCGGTAGGCTCGGTGGACACCGACAGCCATCTGGTCAAATGCGGCGCGCTGACGCCAAGCGAAATGGCTGTATTGCGCAAGGCGGGTGCGGCCGGCGTCATCGCCGGGCAGATCATCGATACCGAAGGCCAGGCGCTCGACTGCAGCTACAACCGCCGGCTGATTTCGGCAGAGCTGTCATCGCTGCGCAGGATCGGAAAGCGCCTTGTGGTGGTGCAGGAAGACAGCAAGTTCGAACCGCTCGTCGCGGCGATCGCCGGCGGGCTCTGCACCCATCTCGTCGTCGGCGCGCGCATGGCACGACGGCTGCTCGACCATGCCGGAGCAGCAGCAGAAGAGGTCGCCTGATACCTAGTTTCAGCCGCCGACGCATTGTCATCAAGGCGTCGCGGTATTCCTGTTCACAACAAAGAGAAATCGGACGAAGCTGACATGAAGAACCTTTGGAATGACGGCGAGGCGGAGAAGCTGGTCGCCGACTATGCTAAAAAGGGTGTGGCCCGCGACCTGGCGCTGCGCGTCTATACGACCAGGCTGCTGGGCGGCGAGCCGCGGCTCGTCCTGCATGGCGGCGGCAACACATCGTGCAAGACCAGGGCCACGGACCTTGTCGGCGACGAATGGGACGTGCTCTGCGTCAAGGGCAGCGGCTGGGACATGGGCGTCATCGAGCCGCAGGGCCTGCCGGCGGTCAAGCTCGGCGCGCTGTTGAAGGCGCGGTCGCTCAAGAAGCTCTCCGACGAGGACATGGTCGCGCTGCAGCGGGCGAACCTCATCGATCCGTCCTCGCCCAACCCTTCGGTCGAGACGCTGCTGCACGCCTTCCTGCCGCATAAATTCGTCGACCACACGCATTCGACGGCGATCCTGGCCATCGTCGACCAGGACGACAGCGAGCCGCTGAGCAGAAAAGTGTTCGGCGAGAAAATGGGGTTCGTGCCTTACATCATGCCGGGCTTCGATCTGGCGAAGGCTGCCGCCGACATCTTCGACGCCGATCCGACGGTCGAGGGCCTGATCCTCGACAAGCACGGCATTTTCACCTTCGGCGACGATGCCAGGCAGGCCTATGACCGGATGATCCATTATGTGAACGTCGCCGAGGATTTCATCGCCGGGAACGGCAAGCCGCGCACCGAAAAAGTGGCACTGCCGGCCAGGCTGGCGAAGCCTGCGGAGATTGCGCCGATGCTGCGCGGCGCGGTGGCGGTGGCACGCGGCGAAGGCCGCTTCGATCGGATGATCAGCGATTTCCGCACCTCGGATGCGATCGTCGATTTCATCAATTCGGCAAAAATTGCCGACTATGCCGGGCGCGGCGTGTCGACACCCGACCTGTCGATCCGCATCAAAACCGGACCGATGGCACTGCCGGCGCCCGACGCGGACAAGGTCGGCGACTACAAATCCGTCATCCGCCAGCATGTCGAGAAATTCGCCAAGGACTATCGCGCCTATTTCGAAACCAATGATGCGCTCGACGACGTGAAGCGCACCATGCTCGACCCGATGCCGCGGCTGACGCTGGTGCCCGGCCTCGGCATGTTCGGCCACGGCCGCACGCTGAAGGATGCGAAGATTGCCTCGGACGTCGGCGAAATGTGGATCGAGGCGGTACGCGGCGCCGAAGCCGTCGGCGATTTCCGCCCGCTCTCCAAAAGCGATCTGTTCCCGCTCGAATACTGGTCGCTGGAACAGGCCAAGCTCGCCGCCAACAAGCCGAAGCCGCTGACCGGCCAGGTGGTGCTGGTCACCGGCGGCGCCGGCGCGATCGGTGCTGCCACGGCAAAGCTGTTCGCCGACAACGGTGCCCATGCCGTCGTCGTCGATCTCGATGGGTCAAGGGCTGCCGAGGCGGCAAAAAAGGCCGGCAACGGTTCGATCGGCATTGGCGCCGACATCACCGATCCGGTGCAGATGCGCGCCGCCTTCGACAAAGCGGTCGCCGTCTTCGGCGGCCTCGACATTCTCGTCTCCAATGCCGGTGCTGCCTGGGAGGGCCGGATCGGCGAGCTCGACGACGCCACCTTGCGCAAAAGCTTCGAACTCAATTTCTTCGCTCATCAGTCGGCGGCGCAGAATGCCGTGCGCATCATGCTGGAACAGGGCACCGGCGGCGTGCTGTTGTTCAACACCTCCAAGCAGGCGGTCAATCCGGGGCCGAAGTTCGGCGCCTATGGCATTCCCAAGGCGGCAACGTTGTTCCTGTCCAGGCAATATGCGCTCGACTACGGCGCCCATGGCATCCGCTCCAATGCCGTCAACGCCGACCGCATCCGTTCGGGGCTGTTGACCGATGCCATGATCGCCAGCCGCTCGGGCGCGCGCGGCGTGTCGGAGAAGGAGTACATGTCGGGCAACCTGCTCGGGCAGGAAGTGACGGCAGAAGACGTCGCCCAGGCCTTCCTGCATCAGGCGCTGGCCGAGCGGACCACCGCCGATGTGACGACGGTCGATGGCGGCAACATCGCGGCGGCGCTGCGGTAGGCGTGATCGGGGATCACACTTGCGAAATTGGTATTTTGTAGCTACATTGTGGCCAAACCTCAAGGAGTCACGATATGGCAACGGGTACCGTCGTCCGTGCTCGGATCGATACGGCGACAAAGGATCAGGCAACGGAAGCGTTGGCGGCGATGGGATTGTCCGTTTCCGACGCCATCCGCCTGCTGCTGGTCCGCGTCGCCGCCGACAAGGAGTTTCCCTTTCCGGTGAAAGTGCCGAACGCAACCACTCGGAAGGCGATGACGGAATTGGAGCGTGGCAAGGGCAAGCGCTTCGCCTCGGCCGATGAGTTGTTCAAGGATCTGAGCATCTGACGTGCTGACGCCCGTTCGCTCCGGGCAATTCCGCCGGGACGTGAAACGTGCGGAGAAGCGCGGCAAAGACCTTGGTAAATTGCGCGAACTGCTAGGCCTTCTGCTCGCCGAGAATGATCTACCGGCGACTTACAAGGACCACCCCCTCAAGGGCGATTGGAAAGGCTATCGTGACGCTCACATGGAACCGGACTGGCTCTTGATCTATCGTGTTGCCGGTGACGAGCTACAGCTTGCTCGCACCGGCTCACATTCCGATCTGTTCAACGAGTAGCCGAGACAGGTGCGCATTTGAGAATTTTGCTAAAGTAGTTCTCGGATGCCTTCCCAAGCCTTTTGGCCCAGCTTTGAATCGGCCTCGTCGTTGCCTCCGTGTGCGTGCAATGTCGAGCGTGGGGTATTTTCGCCTGGCAAGAGAATGCGGTGACCCGCATCCGGCGACGAAATGAGATGAGTGACCTTACCTGCTTCGCCGCACCGCTGAACGATATGTTTCGCGAACGATAGAGAGGGCCATAGTGCATCGTCGCCACCGGCGACGAGCAGAATCTCGGCCGATGCGGTCTCAACAGGGATCGTCGCCGCCTTTGATTTCTGCTAAGGTTTTCAAATAATTTTCGAAAAGTCCCCTGTAGGACACCTGGTCATCGACGTACTCTGGTGTCCTCAATCTGGATCTGTCGGCACAAACGGCAGCGCGATGCCTCGAGCGACCATGAGGATCGTTCAGGCCAGCTGACACCATCGCGGCCCGCACCGATATTTCCCCAAACTACGGATGACGGGCTGATTGCGGCCACAGCGTTGATTCGCTGATCGTGGACCGCGGCAAGCAATGAGGCCTCGGCACCCTTGGACGTGCCCACATAGACGATGCGACGGCACCCTGTTTCAATGAGATAATCGGTTGCCGCAAAGAACGTTTCCAGGGGAATCTCACATATTCCGGGAACCCGGCCTTCACCGCCAAACCACTGCAGAGCCAAGGCCGATGCACCCGCATTTGCAAAGAGCCGCGCGCGACCGACGTCAACACGGCCGCTCGATCCACCCAACACCACAACGCCCGTGGTGGCCTTCAAGCATCGAAAAAATGTTCCGGCGACGGCGCCGGTAAGACTTTCCTCTACCGCCCGCACCTCCATGTAACCGTCAATCCTGGGTTTCGATTGTCCAATCGGCCCGCAAAACCGGTGGCTGCGACAATTGCAATTCGGCGGTCCGGCACGCCAGACATCTTCGACAAAAAGGCCGCCTGCAACAAGCTGCTGCAGACGGCTATTGTTTTGCTCGTGCCGAAAATTACTTCGCGTTCGGGTTCGGCATCCAGGCCGGCATGGCGACATCGGCATGGGCGAACTGCGGCAGCTTGGCCGAGAGGTCCTCCATGTTCTTGATGTCCTTGTCGAGCAGATCCTTCTGGGTGATCAGCGTCGGCGGCACGATGACGTTGTGGCCGGGATCCTCGCCGGCCAAGAGCTGCGCCAGCGCACGCACCGAGACCTGGCCGACGACGGCCGGGTTGGTGGCGGCGGTTGCCGCCCAGGCGCTGTCCGGCTCGCGCATCGCGGCGATGTCCGAGGTCGAGATGTCGGCCGAATAGATCTTGATGTCCTTGTTCAGCCCGGCCTCGTCGACTGCGATCTTCACGCCCTTGGCGAATTCGTCATAGGGCGCGAACATCACCTTGATGTCGGGATGGGCCGACAACACCGAGCGGGCCTGGTTGGCGACCGAATTGGCGATCGGATTGTCGAGCGTGCCGAACATGGCGGCTTCGTCGATGCCCGAATATTTCTTCTTGAATTCGACCCAGGTCTCGTTGCGGCGATCGAGCGGCGCGATGCCGGCGACATAGACATAGCCGGCCTTCCAGCTCTCGCCATTGTCCTTGACCGCCTGTTCGAGCGCCAGGCGGGCGAGGTCGCGGTCGGACTGTTCGATCTGCGGGATCTTGGGGTTTTCGACATTGACGTCGAAGGCGACGACCTTGATGCCGGCATCGACCGCGCGCTGGGCGGCGTCCTTCATCGATTCCGTCAAGCCGTGCTGGATGATGATGCCCTGGACGCCGAGCGCGATGGCCTGGTCGACCATGTCCGCCTGAAGCGCCGCGTCCTGGCGGCTGTCGAGCACGCGCAGGTCGACGCCGAGCGCCTTGGCCTGCGCCTCGACGCCGGACAGATAGGCCTGGAAGAAGTCGCCGGTCGAGAGATAGCGGACCAGCGCTATCTTGACGGCGCCCGGCTTGTCGAACGGCGCCGGCCTGTCCTGCGCCATCGCCGGCAACTGCATCAGCAATGTTGCGCCGACAAGCCCGAGCGCTGCCTTCCCCAAAAGTCTTCTTGTGATGTTCACGTCGCTTCCTCCACTTGTTGAACTCAAAATGTGACCCGGTCGAACCCTATCTCCTGCCCCTGCCGGACAGGGCGAAGGTAAAGACAAGGGCGACCACGAGAACCACGCCCTTGACGAAATCCTGCGTGTAGTAAGGCGCGTTCATCATCGTCAGGCCCTGCAGCAGCACGCCGACAAACACCGCGCCGACAGCTGTGCCGAAGGCGTTCGGCTTGGCGGCGCCGAGAACCGCGTAACCGATGAGTGCCGCAGCCACCGCGTCGAGCAACAGATTATTACCCGAGGCGATGTCGCCGCGTCCAAGGCGGGCAGCGAGCAAAATGCCGCCGATCGAGGCAAAAACTCCCGAAATCACATAGGCCCAGATTTTGTATGCCTTGACAGGCGCGCCGGCGAGTTCTGCGGCACGTTCGTTGCTGCCGACCGCATACATCATGCGCCCGAAACGGGTGTATTCGAGAAAGAACCAGATCAGCACCGCCAGCACGAGCAGGACGACGACCGACACCGGAATGAGGTTCGGGATGAAGAAATCGAAGCGATGGCGGCCAAGCGCCAGGAACGCGGCGCCGAAACTGCCGTTGGCGACCGAGCCGTCGGGCATGGTCATGCCGGTGGCGATCGAGCGGCCTTCGGTCGGGATGCGCTGCAGGCCGACAAGCAGGAACATCATGCCGAGCGTCGCCAAAAGGTCCGGCACCCGCATATAGACGATCAGCCAGCCATTGATCAGGCCGACGACGGCGCCGATCACAAGACAGATGACGACCGCCATGACGGCGTTCTGCCCCAGCACCACCATGACATAGGCAGCCGCCATCATGGCGCTGGTGGCGACCGAGCCGATCGACAGGTCGAAGCCGCCGACGACCAGCGTGGCGGTGACGCCGAGCGCCAGAACGCCGGTGATGGCGACCGACTGGAAGATGAAGACAGCACTTTGCGGCGAGACGAAACCATCGGCGGCAACAGCGAAATAGGCGATCAGCCCGAACAACAGCACGATGAAGCCGTAGCGAATAGCATTGTCGCGCAGGATCATTCAGCGCTCCCGCACGCTGGCACCGTCATTATCCAACCCGAATTCATGCCCTCTCCATTCCAATTCTCATCGCCTTCCCGCTCTCAGGCTGCGCTGTGCAACGGCCCGCCCGCCACTTCGGCCAGCAGACGCTCGAGATCGACATCGGTATTGCGGTGCTCGCCGACGATCGTCTGCTCCGACATCACCAGGATGCGATCGGCCGTCTCCAGGGCTTCGTCGAGTTCGGTGACGAACAGCAGCGTCGCGCGGCCGTGGGCGCTGGCCCGCAGCTTGGCGGCGATGTCGCGCCTGGCCGAGATGTCCACACCTTGAAACGGCTCGTCGAGGATGAAAAGCCTTGCCACCTGCGACATCCAGCGGGCGACCATCACCTTCTGCTGATTGCCACCGGAAAGCGACGCCATCTCGTCCCTCTCGGAGCGGCAGACGATGCCCAACTCCTGGATCTGCTGGCGGGCGACAGCGCGTTCGATACGGCGTTTGAGAACACCGAGACGCGACATGCGGCTGTGGAACGGCAGGCTGATGTTTTCCTGGATGTTGAAGTCGCCGACGATGCCGTTTTCGCCCCGGTCCTTGGCGACGAGAAACACACCGGCGGCAATCGCTTCGCCGGTCGATGCCGGAGCATAGGGTTTCCCGTTCAGCACCATGGTCCCGGACAGCGGCTTGCGCAAACCGAACAGCGTCTCGGCGAGCGCGGTCTTGCCGACGCCGACGAGGCCGGTGATGGCAACGACCTCGCCGTCGCCGAGCGTCAGCGAAATCGGCCGGGCGCCTTCTGCAACCCGCAACCCGTCCGTGGCAAAAATTGCTTTGGCCGAATTCCTGGCGACGATCCGCTCGAGCTGGATCTTGCGGCCGAGCATGGCGTTGACCGCACCTTCGTAATCCAGCGGCTTCTTGTCGAAGATGCCTGAGATAACCCCATCGCGCATCGAAATGATGCGATCGGCAAGCCGCCTGATGTCCGACATACGGTGCGAGATGTAGAGGATCGCCACGCCTTGCTGGCGGAGCCGGTCGAGCAATGCGAACAGCCGGTCGGCTTCGGCGCTGGACAGCGAGGAGGTCGGCTCGTCGAGGATCAGCACTTTCGGCCGGTGCGCCATGGCGCGGGCGATCGCCACCATCTGGCGGTCGGCCAGAGAGAGATCGCTGATCCGGGCCTTGAGGTCGATGGCCAGTCCCATGCGGTCGGCCACCGCCTTTGCCTCGCGACGCACCCGGCCCGGATTGAACAGCGTCGGCACGCCACTGCCGCTCAGCCTGTCGAGGGTAAGGTTGGTGGCGACGTCGAGGTCGGCGACGACACCGTCATTGATGTTCTGGTGGACGGTAACGACGCCGGCGCGGATCGCCTCCGCCGGCGTTTTCGGGTCGAACTCGTGACCGGCAAGCGACATCGAGCCGCCGCCATGGTCGTAGACGCCACTGATGATCTTGACGAGGGTGGATTTACCGGCGCCGTTGGCGCCCATCAGCACGGTCACTTCGCCGGCATGCAATTCGAGCGAGACGCCGCCAAGCACCTCGATATGGCCAAAGGATTTCCTCAGGCCGTAGACGCGGAACACGGCATCATTGCCCATTCGTTCCTCCCTGAGCATGACGCTATGGGCTATATCGGCAATTGTCAACACGATTGACAATTGCCAGCAGGCTTCCTAGCTTGGCCCGACCGCGTTGGCTCCGCTATCATCGGAGCACATGAGCGGGAGGTGAGGATGACTGGGAAATCGCCGTTCGAAGCACTATCGGTCGAGACACTGGCGGGCCGTCTCGGTGCCAACGAGCCCCTGTGTTCGCAGATCGGCAAGGATACGAGCCAGTGGAAGGTTCGTGAAGTCGGCGACGGCAATCTGAACCTGGTGTTCATCGTCGAGGGTGCTGAGGGTGCGGCCGTCGTCAAGCAGGCCCTGCCCTACGTCCGGCTGGTCGGCGACAGCTGGCCGCTGCCGCTAAAACGCTCCTTCTTCGAATACCATGCGCTGACGCGGCAACAGGCGCGGGCGCCGGGTTCGGTGCCCGATATCTATCACTTCGACGAAGGCCAGGCGCTGATCATCATGGAGTATCTGTCGCCGCACATTATCCTGCGGCGGGCGCTGATCGAAGGCCGGCAATTGCCCAATATCGCGACAGACATCGGCTTGTCCATGGCCCGCACGTTGTTTCGCGGCTCCGACCTGCATATGGCGACCAAGGACCGCAAGGCCGATCTGGCACTGTTCGCCGACAATGTCGAACTCTGCGACATCACCGAGAACCTGGTTTTCTCGGATCCGTATTTCGATGCCAAGATGAACCGGCACACCAGCCCGCAGCTCGATGGCATTGTCGCCGAGCTGCGCGCCGACCGCGACCTCAAGGTCGAGGCGCAGCGCATGAAGCACATCTTCGCTGCCAATGCCGAGACGCTGCTGCATGGCGACCTGCATTCCGGCTCGATCATGGTCACCGACACCGAAACGAGGATGATCGACCCCGAATTCGCCTTCTACGGGCCGATCGCCTTCGACGTCGGCATGCTGCTCGCCAATTTCTGGATGGCGTTCTTCTCGCAGCGCGGCCATGAACAGGACGGAAGCCGCGACGCCATGCGTGACTATCTGCTCGGCGTTACGGTCGAGACATGGTCGGTGTTTCGCGCCGAGTTCTCGCATCTGTGGCGAACCGAGCGTACCGGCATGCTCTACCAGAAGAGCCTGTTCGAAGATCAGGGCGACAGGCTTGGCGCCGAGCAGGCGCTAGACCACATGCTGCGTTCGATCTGGACCGATCTGCTCGGCTTTGCCGGCGTCGAGGTTCACCGGCGAATTCTCGGCCTTGCCCACAATGCCGATTTCGAGACCATTGCCGATCCGGATCTGCGCGCCAGATGTGAGGCAAAGGCGCTGAAATTCGGCCGTCACCTCGCCGTCAACCGGCGCCAGATCCACAGCATCGACGAGGTCAACCGGTTGGCCGCGCTGATCGAACGGGAGAGCAGGATTTGAACGTCGGCGACCGCCACTACCGCACCATCTGGCCGAGTGACGACGGGCGTTCGGTGGAGATCATCGACCAGCGCTGGCTGCCGCATGATTTCCGCATCGAAAAGGTCGATACCGTCGCCGGCATCGCCACGGCAATCCGCGACATGTGGGTGCGCGGGGCGCCGCTGATCGGCGTCACCGCGGCCTATGGCGTCGCCATGCAGATGGCCGACGATCCGTCGGATGCAGCACTCGACGCCGTCTGGGCAACCTTGCACGAAACGCGCCCGACGGCGATCAATTTGCGCTGGGCGCTGAACGAAATGCAGCGCTTCCTGCTGACGCTTCCCCTGGCAGAACGTGCCGCGGCTGCCTATCGGCGTGCCGGCGAGATCGCCGACGAGGATGTCGGCCTCAACCGCGCCATCGGCGCCCATGGGCTCGAAATCATCAAGGCGATCGCGGCGCGCAAGCAGCCGGGCGAACCGGTCAATATCCTGACCCACTGCAACGCCGGGTGGCTGGCCACGGTCGACTACGGCACCGCCACCGCGCCGATCTATCTG
Organism: Mesorhizobium sp. M0184; assembly: GCF_040322215.1. NCBI lineage: Bacteria > Pseudomonadati > Pseudomonadota > Alphaproteobacteria > Hyphomicrobiales > Phyllobacteriaceae > Mesorhizobium > Mesorhizobium sp. M0184. Next base: position 208,984 of record NZ_JAMYSZ010000007.1, on the reverse strand, counting down.
GCGACGGAAGCCGGCATTCCAGTCCATGTCTATGTCGACGAAACACGACCCCGCAACCAGGGTGCCCAATTGACCGCCTGGGAGATGGCCGGCCACGGCGTGCCGCATACGCTGATCGTCGACAATGCCGGCGGCCATCTGATGCAGCGCGGCCAGATCGACATGGTCGTCGTCGGCACCGACAGGACCACCGCCGACGGCGATGTCTGCAATAAGATCGGTACCTATCTCAAGGCGCTCGCCGCCGACGACAACGACGTGCCGTTCTATGTCGCGCTGCCGTCGCCGACGATCGACTGGACTGTGGGCGACGGGCTGGCCGACATCCCGATCGAACAGCGCTCGCCCGACGAGGTCTCACTGGTCTGGGGCAAGACCGCTTCCGGCGAGATCGCCCAGGTCCGCGTATCGCCGGAAGCCACGCCGGCGGCCAATCCGGCCTTCGACGTGACGCCGGCGCGGCTGGTCACCGGCTTGATCACCGAACGCGGTGTCGCTACGGCCTCGCGCGAAGGCCTGAGGGCGATGTTTCCCGAGCGCGGATGATCCGCTTTTCCGGGAGGGCGCTCCGGATTTGCCTGATCTCACGATTTCTTGAACACGGCACGGTTAAAAACGCCCGTTGCCTGTCCCACATGGACGGCCGTATGCGTAGCGGCGGGGCGGCGCCCAACGCTCGAAGCCGCGGTTGCCCACGGCTCGGCGAGTGAACCAGCGGGATACCGCGATGTCATTCAGACCGTTGCTTGGTGACGGACGGGTTCGGAGCCAGGACGAGAAGTCGGAGCCCCTGCAAACCGCGTCATGGGTCAGCTCCTCGATCGTCTTCGACAACCGGCGGTGGGCGTGCCGGGAGGCGGAGCTCCGCTGGACAGCCCCTCATCATCTGATCGTGCTGACCGAAGAAGGCGGCACGTCCCATACATCCATCCGGCACGAGGCACGATCCCTTTACGACGGAATGGACCGTCCCGGAGCCCTCACCTTCGTCCCGGCAGGCGCGGAACGACAGGGCTTCTATCGCGATGTAAACCTCTCCTATTCAGCCCTGTGGATCGATCCCGATATCGGGCTTCCCGGATGCGAACGCCTGAGGAACCTGCCTATACTGGTAAACAAGAAAGACGCGGTCGTCGCCACGCTGCTGAGTTCGCTTCGTGACGAGATGGCACTCGGCCACAAGCCAGATACTGCCTATGTCGAGCATCTGGTCGCCCTCGTCAGTCTCCGCGTGGCCAACCTGAGCCGGGAGCAACCGCGGTTTGTACGTCACGGCTGTCTTAGCCGCCGGGCACTTGGTCGCGTTCGGGATTACATCGATGCGCATATGAATTCGGACATTTCGCTAAGCGAGCTGGCAGCCGCCGCGGGCATGGCCGTCGACAGTTTTGCGCGTCGCTTCAAGGCGACGACCGGCCTTGCACCCTACGCCTATGTGATCGAGGAACGGGTGCGGCGAGCGGAGGCGCTGCTGCGCGAAACGGGTTTGTCGATCGGTGTCATTGCCTTTCGGCTCGGCTTCTCAAGCCAGAGCCACTTCACCACGACCTTCCGACGTCTGAGGGGCATGACGCCTCGTGCCTATCGAGTGAATTCTTCTCCAGAATCCTGATAGTGCCGCCGGTTTCTTGAAAGAAAGCCGCCGCCCGCACTCCCACCTCCGGTGTCGTTGGGTGACAGAACCCGAGGGTTCGCTCGGGTCAAGTTGCCGTCTGCGCTTCATTGCGGCTGGGAGATCATGCATGGCCAAAACGGACAACAGGAGCGGGCCGACGCGTCGGATGGTATTGGAAGGCGGTGTTGCGACCGGGGTGCTCCTGGCTACCGGACTACCGGTTGACGCCGAGCCGGCCGAGACCGTCACGGCGGCTGCATCGTCCTCGCCGCTACCGACGATGACGATGTCGTTACGGATCAACGCGAAGGATCTTGCCGTCGAGCTCGACCCGCGGACGACGTTGCTCGACGCCCTGCGCAACCATCTCGGCCTCACCGGCTCGAAGAAGGGCTGCGACCACGGCCAGTGCGGCGCATGCACGGTGCTCGTCGATGGGCGCCGGATCAATTCCTGCCTGACGCTTGCCGCAATGCATGAAGGCGACGAGATCACCACTATCGAGGGCCTTGCCGAGGGTGACCGGCTGCATCCGGTCCAGGCCGCCTTCGTCGCCCGCGACGGTTTCCAGTGCGGCTACTGTACGCCAGGCCAGATCTGCTCGGCGGTTGGCATGCTGGGCGAGGCGCGGGCCGGCTGGCCAAGCCATGCGAGCGCCGACGTGGCAGCGGCTTCCGTCGCTCTCACCGATGCCGAGATCCGCGAGCGGATGAGCGGCAACATCTGCCGTTGCGCCGCCTATCCGAACATTGTCGCTGCAATCCGCGACGCGGCAGAGGAGGCATGAGCAATGCAGTCCTTCACTTATGAACGTGCGGCGAGTGCTGAGCAGGCGGCGGCCGCGGTTGCGGCCCGGCCGGACGCCAAGTTCATCAGCGGCGGCACCAACCTGCTCGACCTGATGAAGCTCGAGATCGAGCGCCCAGCGCATCTCGTCGACATCAGCCGGCTGCCGCTTGATCGGATCGAGGAGACGGCGGAAGGCGGGCTTCGGGTCGGCGCCCAGGTCCGCAATAGCAATCTCGCCGCCGACCCGCGGGTAAGGTCGCGCTACCCGATGCTCACGCAAGCGCTGCTGGCGGGAGCGTCCGGACAGATACGCAACAAGGCCTCGACCAGCGGCAATCTCCTGCAGCGCACGCGCTGCCCTTACTTCTATGACCGCAACATGCCCTGCAACAAGCGCCAGCCGGGTTCGGGCTGCGCGGCGCTTCAGGGCTTCAACCGCATGCACGCCGTACTCGGCGCGAGCGAAGCCTGCATCGCGGTCCATCCCTCCGACATGGCGGTCGCCATGTCCGCGCTCGACGCCAGGATCGAGACCGTCCCGCTCGGCGGCGAGACCCGTACGACCCCGATCGGCGATTTCCATCGATTACCCGAGACGATGCCCCAGGTGGAGACCGTGCTCGGCCACGGCGAAATGGTCGTCGCGGTTGTCCTGCCGCCGCCGCCACCCGGCCGGCAGCTTTATCGCAAGGTGCGCGACCGTGCTTCCTACGCCTTCGCACTGGTGTCCGTGGCAGCAATCGTCGAGAAAGGCGGCGACCGTATCCGAAGTGCTCGGATCGCCATGGGCGGCGTGGCAGCGAAGCCCTGGCGCGCGACGGAGGCGGAGCGCACGCTCGCAGGAGCGTCGGCGTCCGACGGTGCCTTTATCGACGCGGCCGAAGCCGCGCTCGACGGAGCTGTCGGGCATGGCGGCAATGATTTCAAGATCCCGCTGGCAAAACGGACGATGCGGCACACGCTCGCTGCTGCCGTCGAGAGTGCGTGAGGTGACACGATGACAGACACGACGACCCCGAACAGCGGTTCCCAGATGCAGGCGACGAGCAGGAGATCGATATGAAACTCACGCGACGCGCCGTTGCCGCCGCGGGTGGCGGCCTTTTTGTTTCTGCCGCCGCAGCTTGGGGCGCCACATCCGACCCGGGAGCTCGTCACGGGCTCGAGGCCGCCGTCGACGCCTTCTTTGCCGGCTGGGCCTCTGGCGACTGGACGGCATTCCTTGACTGTTGCGATGAGACGATGACCTTCCAATTCCCTGTCGGCGAGCAACGAGGCCGGCACGGACCGCCGGAAGGCAAACGGGCACTCGCAGCCTGGACCGCCGCGCATCAAGCGCAGGGGAACAGGATCACGAAATCGACCGTCGATCTCAAGCTCTTCGCCGCCGACTGGGTCATCGTCTGCGATCGTGGGAGCGGGACAATCAGTGACGCGCCCTACACTGGCCTGCATGCGATCTTCATGCGAGCTGGCCCAACAGGGAGGCTGGTCGAGTTTCGCGAGTATTTCGGCGAGATCGCCGCGTGAGCTCCGGCCGCCGCGCGACGAACATAAAGGTGCGAGGAAGCGGCGTCGTCGCGGCCTCGATGCTTCCGAACTCCAGATGAAAAATCTTTAGGTGACTTATGAACGAGACCATACCCGGACTGCCCGGCTCCGCCACCCATTCAAGGGTGAAACCTCGTGCCGATGCTGGCATCATCGGGCGGCCGATCGACCGCATCGACGGTCCGCTCAAAGTGACGGGCGGCGCCACATACGCTTACGAGAATGAGCTGGATGGTACAGCCTATGGCTACATTCTCGGCGCCTCCGTCGCCAAGGGCCGCATCGCCGAGATCGACACGGCCGAAGCCGAACGGGCGCCGGCAGTGCTGCTCGTCATGACGCACCGGAATGCGCCGGCCCAGCCGGATTTCGGCCCAACGGTCACGCCAACGGTGCCGGAGGTCTTCACGCGCCCCCGGCCCGCGCTCAACAGCGATCGGGTACGGTATTACGACGAGCCGGTCGCGCTGGTCATTGCGGAGACGTTCGAGGCTGCACGCGCTGCTGCGGGCCTCATCAGAGTACGCTACGACGAGGAGCCGGGCCTCTACGATCTACCGGGACATATTGCCGACGCCTACGCGCCAAAGCGGACCAATGCCGGCTTCGAGACCGACAGCGTGATCGGCGACTTCGAGCGCGCCTTTGCGACGGCGCCGATCAAGATCGACTCCACATACGGGACCCCCTTCGAACATCACAATCCGATGGAGCCGCATGCGACGCTTGCTGCCTGGTCAGGCAACGAGCTGACGATCCGTACATCGGCGCAGACCCTCGCGAACTTCCGGGCCGGGGTCGCCAGCACGCTTCGCATCCCGCTCGAGCGAGTGCGCATCGTCAGCCCCTTCATCGGCGGAGGCTTCGGCTCCAAGCTGATTGCCCATGCCGACACGATCCTGGCCGCACTTGCAGCGCAGGTGCTGCAGCGCCCCGTGAAGATCGCGCTGACGCGACAACAGATGTTCGCCAATGCCGGTCATCGCGCGGGGATGGTCCAACAGGTACGTCTCGGCGCGGACACTGACGGGCGGCTCACCGGGATCGCGCACGATGTCTGGTCCGCAACGTCCAGCTTCGAGGAGTACTGCGAACAAACGGCAGTTTTTGCGCGCTCGCTCTACGCGGCGCCGAACCGTCTCACCCGCCATCGCCTGGTTCCGCTGGACATCAACCGCGGCGAATGGATGCGCTCGCCCGGCGAAGCGCCCGGCATGCTGGCTTTCGAATGCGCCATGGATGAGCTCGCCGAGCGCGCCGGTCTGGACCCGATCGAACTCAGGATCCGCAACGAACCGGCACAGGATCCCGAGCGCGGCGTGCCGTTCTCCACCCGCAATCTCGTCGCCTGCATGGAGGAAGGCGCCCGCCGTTTCGGCTGGGAGCGGAGAAACCCGACACCGGGTCGAACTCGGGAGGGCCGCAAGCTTATCGGCCACGGCATGGCGGCGGCAATCCGTCCGAACTATAGCGGCGCGGCGACGGCGCGGGTTGCGATCGACCGGGACGGTCGGGTGAAGGCGCGGCTCGACATGACCGATATTGGGACCGGCACCTATACGATCCTGACCCAGATTGCCGCCGAGAGCCTCGGCCTGCCGATCTCGTCCGTCAAGGTGGAGCTCGGCGACAGCCGCTTCCCGCGTACCGCCGGCTCCGGCGGGTCCTGGGGCGCAGCAAGCGCGGGTTCGGCCTTGTATAATGCGTGCAATGTCCTCAAGAAACAGATCCTGGAGGCGGCGCAGTCGAACGAAGCCTCGCCGTTGCGCGGCGCGAACGCCACCGAGGCAAGCTTTGCCGACGGCGTAGTCAGGGTAGGCCAGCGATCGGCGAGCCTGGCCGATCTTATCCGAGGGATCTCTCCCGACGGGCTCGAAGCCGAAGGCTCCGTAGCCGCGGGCGCCACCACCCAGTCATACAAGACCTATTCGCAGCATTCCTATGGCGCGCATTTCGCAGAGGTCGCTGTCGATTGCGATACCGGTGAAATCCGCATGCGCCGGATGCTGGCTGTGATCGGCGCGGGCCGTATCCTCAACGCCAAGACCGCGCGCTCGCAAATCATCGGCGGCATGACCTGGGGGATCGGTGCAGCGCTGATGGAGCAGACGGTGCTCGACCCGCGCTACGGCCACTTCGTCAATCACGATCTTGCCGAGTATCATATGCCGGTCAATGGCGATGTCCCCGATATGGAGGTCGCCTTCCTCGAGGAAGACGACGACAAGGCCAACCCGCTTGGCGCAAAGGGTCTCGGCGAGCTCGGCGTGTGCGGTGCGGGGGCTGCTGTCGCCAACGCCGTTTACAACGCGGCCGGCGTGCGAGTGCGTGAATTTCCCATCACCTTGGACAAGGTGCTGCCTGCCTTACCTGTGATCGCCATTTGACGCTCTCCTCCCTCGCCCTCAACGGTGACCAGGTCGAAACGGATCGCTATTTCTGCGCCATCGACGACGACGCCGGTGGTTGACAGCGCTCTCCGGCCCTTCCATACAAACGCCGTCAATGTTCTCAGGGCGGGGTGAAAGTCCCCACCGGCGGTAAGGGTCTCGGCCCAAGCCCGCGAGCGCTCTCCGGTTAGCCGGAGGGGTCAGCAGATCCGGTGTGATTCCGGAGCCGACGGTCACAGTCCGGATGGAAGAGAACGAAATGGAAGACGGTCCGCTTTCGCGGTTCGGACTCCGTATCGTGCGTCCTGATTCTGGTTCGAAACGGAAGGATGGACCCATGAATCAGCATTCCCACAACGACTATGAAACGATCCGCGTTGCCGTCATTCGCGCGCGTTGGCATGCCGATATCGTCGACCAATGCGTTGAAGCATTCGAGGCGGAACTGGCGGTTCTCGGAGAGAAACGCTTTGCCGTCGATGTCTTCGATGTGCCTGGCGCTTATGAGATTCCCCTGCATGCAAAGACGCTCGCCGTGACCGGCCGCTATGCCGCTATCCTCGGCGCCGCGTTCGTCGTCAATGGCGGCATCTACCGGCACGAGTTTGTTGCAAGCGCGGTCATCGACGGCATGATGAATGTGCAATTGTCGACTGGCGTGCCGGTGCTTTCGGCGGTGCTGACGCCGCACAACTACCATGACAGCGCGGACCATCACCGCTTCTTCTTCGAGCATTTCAAAGTCAAGGGCAAAGAGGCGGCCAGTGCCTGCGTGCAACTGCTGGCAGCACGCGAACACATCGCGGCGTGAAACCTCCACCGCCGGGTGGAAATCCCGGTAAGGCGCTGTAGTATCTCACGAAGCAGGAGGATGCCGGTGCAGACCAAGAAGATCATCAATGACGGCAATCGCTCCGTCGACGAGATGCTGGAGGGCATCCTGGCTGCGCATCCGCGCCATCTCAAAAGCGCGGAGGGAAGTCCGCGCTCGATCATCGCCCGCGACGGGCCTCGCCAGGGCAAGGTCGGCCTCGTCATCGGCGGTGGCTCCGGCCACGAGCCGACATTCCTCGGCTTCGTCGGCAAGGGGCTGGCTGACGCGGCCGCGATCGGCAATGTCTTCGCCTCGCCGCCGCCGGACCCGATCCTCGAATGCGCCAAGGCGGCCAGCGGCGGCGCCGGCGTGCTGTTCATGTATGGCAATTATGCCGGCGACGTGATGAATTTCGACATGGCCGCCGAAATGGCGGCAATGGACGACATCGAGGTGCGTACCGTGCTGACCACCGACGATGTCGCCTCGGCGCCACGCGACCAGAGGCAGAAGCGACGCGGCGTCGCCGGCAATTTCTTCATCTTCAAGGCCGCCGGTGCCGCATGCGACCAGATGCTGTCATTCGATGAATGCGAGCGTATCGCCAGGAAGGCCAACGATCACACCTTCACCATGGGCGTGGCGCTGTCGCCCTGCTCGTTGCCGCAGACCCGCCGGCCCAATTTCGAGATCGGACCGGACGAGATGGAGATCGGCATGGGCATCCATGGCGAGCCAGGCATCGCGCGCGGAAAATTGAAAACCGCCGACGAGATCACAGACGAGATGCTGGACAATATCCTCGACGAGATGGCGCCGGTGCGCGGCGACAAGGTCGCGGTGCTGGTCGATTCGCTCGGCTCGACGCCGCTGATGGAACTCTACATCATGAACCGGCGGGTCAAGCAGAGGCTCGACGAGATCGGCGTTTCCGTCCACGCGACCTGGGTCGGCAATTACTGCACCTCTCTCGAAATGGCCGGCGCCTCGGTGACGCTGATGCATCTCGACGGCGAGTTGCAGGCGATGCTCGACCATCCTTGCGACTGCGCCATGTTCCGCGCCGGCTGAGAAAGCATCATGACTTCGATCGATTCAGTCGGCTTGAAAAGAATGTTCGATGAGATCGCGGCGGCGATCGACGCCGATAAGGACAGGCTCTGCCAACTCGACGGCGTCATCGGCGACGCCGACCATGGCATCGCCATGGCACTAGGCTTCACTGCTGCGCGCGATGCACTAGCGCAACTCGACCTCGCGGCGACCGAGCCGACGGCGCTGCTCAACACTGCGGCGAAATCCTTCCTCAACGCGGTCGGCGCCTCGTCAGGCCCCCTCTATGCGACCGCCTTCATGCGCGGTGCCGCCGCCGTCAAAGGCAAGGCAATTCTGGAGGACACTGACGTCATCGCCATGCTCCGGGCGATGGCGCAAGGCATCCAGGATCGCGGCAAGGCCGAGCTCGGCGAAAAGACCATGGTCGACGCCTGGCTGCCGGCGGCGCAAGCAGCGGGTGCCGCGCAGGAAGCCAGCAAGAGCCTGTCCGAGAGCCTGGAGGCTGCACTTGCAGCGGCCGAACGAGGTGCCGAGGCGACCAAGGACATGATCGCCGCCAAGGGCCGCTCATCGCGGCTCGGCGAGCGCTCGCTCGGGCATATGGACCCCGGCGCCGCATCGGCCGTGACGATCATCAGAGCGATGCGGAACAGTCTGGCTTAACCCCGCTTCGCCGCGTCGAGCCTGTCGATCGCCTGGACATTGCCGGCCGATGGTCCCTTCTCATCGAATTCCGATGCAAGCCATGCATCGACGATCGACTTGGCCAGTTCCGGGCCGATGACGCGGGCGCCCATGGTGATGATCTGGGCGTTGTTGGATTTTGCCGCGCGCTCGGCCGAATAGGTGTCGTGGGTGAGTGCGGCGCGAATGCCGGGCACCTTGTTGGCGGATATGGATACGCCGATGCCGGTGCCGCAAAACAGGATGCCGCGATCGTTCTCGCCGTCCAGGATGGTCTGGGCGAGCTTCTGCGACAGGTCGGCATAGTAGCCCGCCTGGCTGAGGTCGTTGACCGTGAGGCCGGGCTTGGTGGCGAGGTGAGCGGCAATGACGTCGAGCAGCGGCTTGCCGGCGCTGTCGGCTCCAATGGCAATTTTCATGTTCCGTTTCCTTCCTGTTTGATGCTTCAGATCGCCGCCGAGGCGCGCTTGAGGATGTCGATATAGCCGTCCGCCTGCCAGGCCGAGCGGCCGATGAACAAGCCGTCTATATTGGGCTGGCCGACCAGTTCGGCGGCATTTTGCGGATTGACGCTGCCGCCATAAAGCACCGGTGGCACCACCGGCAGCAGGTCGCGTGCGATTTTCTTGATCAGCGCCTGCTGCCTGTCGGCATAATCCGAACTGGCCGGCACGCCCTTGTCGCCGATCGCCCAGACCGGCTCATAGGCAAACAGGATCGTCGCCGCCTTCGCCGCGCCTTCGAGAAACTGCAGTGCGCCGTGCACCTGCAAGGCCAGCACCGCAGCGGCCTGCCCGCTGTCGCGTTGAGCCAAGGTCTCGCCGACGCAGATGAGTGGCACGAGACCGTGCTTCACCGCCGCCGCAGTCTTCAGCCCGACAGCCTTGTCGGCCTCGCCGAAATGCTCGCGCCGTTCGCTGTGGCCGAGCTCGACCATGTCGAGCCCGCAGTCTTTCAGCATGACCGGCGAGATCTCGCCGGTCCAGGCGCCGGCGTCGGCCCAATGCATGTTCTGCGCGCCGACCTTGATGCGCGTCGGCGACAGCGCTTTCCTGACCTCGCGGATCGCCGTGAAGGGCGGGATGACGAAAGGCTGGATGCGCTCGTCGAAACCGGGGGCGAACTCCGCCAGCGCCTCGGCGAAAGCCATCGCCTCGGCGAGCGTCTTGTTCATTTTCCAGCTGGTGCCGACCCAATAAACCATGCGTGCCCTCCTATTCTGCGATCACTGTCAGCGAAACGCCGGCACCATCCAGCGCGGCGCGCATCTGCGGCTGCGGCTCGCGGCCGGTGAAGACCGTGTCAAAGGCCTTGAGATCTGTCAGGAAGTGCAAGGCAGTGCGGCCGAATTTCCCATGATCGACCAGCAGATATTTGCGCGCTGCTGCGGCCATCATCAGCCGTTTGGTCTGGACCACTTCCTGATCCTGGTGAAAGGCAGAGGCACCATGGATGGCCGATGACGACAGAAACGCGACATCGGCGCGCAATGATTTCAGCGTGTCCTCGGCGAGCAGGCCGAAGAAGCCGTGAAACTTCTTGTTGTATTGGCCGCCGAGCGCAATCAGGTTGATGCCGGCAACGCCCGCCAAATCCTGGATGACAGCCAGATTGTTCGAGATCACCGTCAGCGGACGCAGATCGGCAAGATGCCGAGCAACGCCGCCCGCGGTTGAGCCGTCGTCGATGATCACCGTCTGACCCGGTTCGATCATCGTCACGGCAGCGGCGGCGATGCGCTTCTTCTCGTCGCCGGCCAGCCGCTGGCGGTAGCGGAAATCGCTCTCGAAAAGGCTGCTCGGCTGGATCGAGGCGCCGCCGCGCACCTTGCGCAGGAAGCCGCTTTCCTCGAGCTCGTCGAGGTCGCGGTGGACAGTCATCTTTGACACGCCGAAGCGTGAGGCAAGATCGTCGACACTGGCGGTGCCGATGTCCATCAGAAAATCCATGATGCCTTGGCGACGGCCGTCGCTCTTCATTTCCGCGGCTTCCTCGGGCAATCCGGTTCCGAGATATAACAGCAAACGTCGCACAAGCCACCAAATTTTTGTGATAATGTTATATCTCTATGGGATATCATGACGCTTCTGGTCGCGTCCTGTAACAAGAATTGCTGCCGGCCGAGCGCCCAGCGGTTGCGGTGCCGCGGAAATCCGGCCAGAAGCATCAGGGGCTCGACGACAACCGAACGGCCCGCAAACACTGGCTCGAAACCGGATACGGGAGACTACTGAGTGGCTCGCATCACACTGAGACAATTGCTCGATCATGCCGCCGAATACGGCTATGGCGTGCCTGCCTTCAACATGAACAATATGGAACAGGGTCTCGCCATCATGGAGGCCGCCGAGGAGACCAAATCGCCGGTTATCCTGCAGGCGAGCCGCGGCGCGCGAGCCTACGCCAACGATGTGGTGCTGGCCAAGCTGATCGACGCGCTGGTCGAAATCCATCCCGATATCCCGGTCTGCATGCATCTCGACCATGGCAACAACGAAGCCACCTGCGTCACCGCGATCCAGCACGGCTTCACCTCTGTGATGATGGACGGATCGCTGAAGGAAGACGGCAAGACGCCGGCCGACTACGCCTATAATTCCGGCATCACCCGTCGCGTCGTCGACATGGCGCATTGGGGCGGCGTCTCGGTGGAAGGCGAGATCGGCGTCCTTGGATCGCTGGAGATGGGCGGCGGCGAGCAGGAAGACGGCCATGGCGTCGAGGGCGTCATCAGCCACGACCAGCTGCTGACCGACCCGGTGCAGGCCGAACAATTCGTGCGCGACACCCGTGTCGATGCGCTGGCCGTCGCCATGGGCACCAGCCACGGCGCCTACAAGTTCAGCCGCAAGCCGGACGGCGCTGTACTGGCCATGAACGTCATCGAGGAAATCCACCGCCGTCTGCCGAGCATGCATCTCGTCATGCACGGCTCGTCCTCGGTGCCGGAGGAACTGCAGGAGATCATCAACAAATATGGCGGCCAGATGAAGCCGACATGGGGCGTGCCGGTCGAAGAGATCCAGCGCGGCATCAAGCATGGGGTGCGCAAGATCAACATCGATACCGACAACCGCATGGCGCTGACCGGTGCGATCCGCAAGGTGCTGACCGAGAACCCGAGCGAATTCGATCCGCGCAAATATCTGACGCCGGCAATGGCCGCGATGCGGAAGCTGTGCAAGGAGCGCTTCGAGCAATTCGGCACCGCCGGCAACGCACCGAAGATCAAGCCGCTGCCGCTGTCGGAAATGGCCAAGCGCTACAAGTCCGGAAGCCTCGATCCGAAATTTGGCTGACGTATTCCGATTCTGAGCAGGAGCTGCCTCAGCTCCTGCTCATCCGATCATGCTCGCGGCAAGAGATCGGCCCTGCCGGTCTCGATAAATGGTGCCCAGTAGTCGACCGACTCGCGGATCATGGCGATGACCTGGTGGTCGACGGGCTCGCGCTCGCGGAACGACAATTCGAGGCAGATCTCGTTGTCGACGCCGCCGCCACGGCGAACCGTCTCCAGCAGCTTTTCCGGCGTGATGCGGCCGTCGTTGTTGTGGGCGGCAATGAACGGCCAATGGCCACCCTTGTTCATCGACGACTGCTTGACGTGGATGATCGGCGATTGCCTGGGAAAGGCTTCGGCCCAGGCATAAGGGTCGGTGTCCGCCGGATTGCTCGAGGTCACGTCGCCATGGTCGATGTCGACCATCATGTTGAGCGGGACGGCCATGCCGGCCGCTTCGATCTCGCGCTGCAGTGCCCGGCAGCTTTCGATCGTATGGCCGAATTCGCGGCCGACCGACATCGGCTCCCAGAACAGGTAGGTCAAGCCGGCTGCTTTGGCATGCTCGGCGACCTCGCGCCAGCATTCCAGCGCGATGTCGAAAAGCCGCGCGCGACGTTCAGGATTGTCGTAATCCCGGTGGGTGAAGATCGCGAATTGCGTGCCCATGCCGGCGGCGCCGAGCTCGGCCGAAACTTCTGAAAAGGTCTTGAACCAGTCGACGTAGTAGCGCCGCACGTCGGCATCGGGATGGCCGAAATGATTGAGCCGGCCGTAAGGCCCGGTCATCGCGGAGGTCACGCGCACACCGGTGCGGTTGAGCGCGGAGCGGAACAGGCGGAGGAATTTCGAGATCGTCGCCGCCGGCCAGCCGGGATTGACGAATTCATGCGTGAGCTGCACGTCCCTGATGCCGATGTCGTAGGCGATCGCATCGATCAGATCGTCCGGTTCGGCGAAACGGTTGACCAGCGGATTGGTGTTGAGCGAAAGCGTAAAGGCCATCAGCCGGCCTTTGCCAGCCGGCTCGAGCACCAGTCCTCGAAGGCGGTTCTTTCCGCGGCGGACAGATGCAGGCCGTGCTTGGTGCGCCGTTCGAGAATATCGGCGGCGGTCTCGGCCCATTCATGCTCGAACAGGTAATTGGCTTCGCGCTCGAAAAAATCCTTGCCGAAGCGCCGGCCCAGTTCGGCGAGCGAGGTGGCCGCGCCGACCAGATCGCGCGTCCTTGTGCCGTAGAGCCTGCCGTAATGCTTGACCAGCGATGCCGGCATCCAGGGAAATTCATGGCCGAGGTCGCCCAGAAACTGCTCGAAATCGGCATTGGCGATATCGCCGCCCGGCAGGTGCCCTTTCGAGGTCCACGGCTTGCCCATTTTCGGAAAGAACGGGGCGATACGGTCGAGCGCGTGCTCGGCCAATTTGCGGAAGGTGGTGATCTTACCGCCGAAGACCGAAAGCAGCGGCGCCTGCCCAGCCGGTGCGTCGAGTTCGAATATGTAATCGCGGGTCACCGCGCTCGGATTGTCGGCATTGTCGTCATAGAGCGGCCTGACGCCGGAAAACGAGTAGACGACGTCGCTTCGTGCGAGCTGGCGCTTGAAGTAGCGATTGACTGCCTTGATCAGGTAATCGATCTCGCTCGCATCGGCGGTCACGTCCTCCGGCAGCCCTTCATAGGGAATGTCAGTGGTGCCGATCAGCGCCAGATCATTCTGATAGGGATTGATGAAGATCACCCGCTTGTCGCTGTTCTGAACGAGATAGGCCTGCCGCCCTTCCCAGAATTTCGGCACAACGATGTGGCTGCCCTTGACCAGGCGCACGTTGCGCCTGGAATTCTGGCCGGCGACGCGGTTGATGACGTCGTTGACCCAGGGTCCGGCGGCGTTGATCAGCGCCCGTGCCCGGACTGTGGTCCTGACGCCGGTTCGACCGTCGCGCATCTCCACCGACCACAGGCCGTTTTCGCGACGGGCGGCTGTGCAGGCGGTGCGGGTGAATATCCTGGCTCCGCGCTCAGCGGCGTCGAGCGCGTCGATGACGACCAGGCGAGCGTCATCGACCCAACAGTCGGAATATTCGAAGCCGCGCTTGAAGGCGTCCTTGATCGGCGCGCCTTCGGGCGCGGTGCGCAGGTCGAGCGTACGCGTGGCCGGCAGCCGCTTGCGGCCGCCAAGATGGTCGTAGAGGAACAGGCCGAGCCGGACCAGCCAGGCCGGCCGGTCATCGGGGCTGTGCGGCAGCACGAAGCGCATCGGCCAGATGATGTGCGGCGCGGATTCGAGCAGCACCTCGCGTTCGATCAGCGCCTCCCGCACCAAGCGGAACTCGTAATATTCGAGATAGCGCAAACCGCCATGAACGAGCTTTCCCGATCGCGAACTGGTGCCCTCGGCGAGATCGTCTTTTTCGCAAAGAATGACCGACAGGCCCCGGCCTGCCGCATCGCGCGCGATGCCGGCGCCATTGACGCCGCCGCCGATGACGAAGAGGTCGACGATTTCGGTTTCACCGCTCATCTCGCTCTATGCCCTGTCGTCAGCATGGATTGACCGGAGGCAGCCCGGCGATGTAGCGGCGCACTTCCTCGGCCGCCTGCTCGGCCGCGTAGGTCACGGTGCGTACCGACGCGCCGGCGATATGCGGCGTCAGCGTCACGTTCGGCAGTTGCAACAGCGGCCAGTCGGCAGGCACCGGCTCGACGGCGAACGTCTCCAGCATAGCGCTGCCGATCTGCCCCGAGACGAGCGCCTCGTAGAGCGCATCGTAGTCGACCAGCGGTCCGCGCGCGGTATTGACGAAGATTACGCCGGGTTTCATCCGGGCGATGGCGTTCTTGCCGATCAGGCCGCGCGTCTCCTCGGTGACCCGGGAATGCAGCGTGACCACATCGGAGCGCGACAGCAGATCGTCCAGCGCAACCAGTTCGACGCCGGCATTGCGGTCCTCGGCGCTCAATTGCACATAGGGATCGCAAACCAGGATGCGGCAGCCGAAGGCGCGCAGCAGGCGAACCAGCCTGGTGCCGATATTGCCGTAGCCGATGACGCCGACGGTCATTTCGTTGAGCTCGCGGCCGGTGCGATCGGCGCGGTAGAGATCGCCGCGCCATTCGCCCTTGCGCAAGGCTTCGTGACCGACGCGGATCAGCCGCGTTTCAGCGAGAATGGCGCCGATGGTGAACTCGGCCACGGCGCTGGCGTTGCGGCCGGGCACGTTGACCACGGTGATGCCGTGGGCCTTGGCGGCGGCCATGTCGATGTTGATCGGTCCGCCGCGCGAGACCGCAACCAGCGTGAGCGTGGGCAGGCGCTGCATCATGCTTTCGGAGAGCGGCGCAAGCTGGGTGACGAAGATTTCGGCGTCGCCGATGAAATCCACCACCTCGTCGGGATCGCCGAAATACTCCTTGACCTTGTCCAGACCAAGCGCGGCATTGCCGAATTGCATGGGCTCATCGGGCCAAGCGGTCTCAATGCTGCGGATGTCGAGGTTGTCGCCGCAGGCCGCCTCGATTTTCTCGCGAAACACTTCCGGAAGCATGAAGCGGTCGCCGATGATCGCAATTTTTTTGGGCATGCTCTTCTCAATTCACGTCAGTTTGTCTGGACGCGGCCATCGAACGCCAGACCGGCCGCAGCGCCTCATGCGCCAATGTGTAGGACGGAGCCATCGCCTCATAGGCAGCGGCAAGTTTCCGATCGCTGGGTTCGGCCGTACGGAGCAAAGGCGTGACCCATTCGCTGACGCAATCGTCCATCGATGCGTATTGGCCGACGCAGACCGCAGCAATCATTGCAGCGCCCGCAGCACCGGCCTCCTCGCGCTCGCTGGTGCGAATGTCGGCGCCGACCGCAGCACCCAAGATCTTGCGCAGAGCCGGGCTCCTGGCCGCTCCGCCGGTCAGGCGGATTTCCTTGGGCAGTGGCCCCATGGCGGCGTAGCAATCGCGTGCCGCGAAAGCCAGCCCCTCGAACACCGCGCGGACCATGTCGGCATAGCCGTGCCTGGACGAAATGCCGATGAAGCCGGCCCTGGCATTGGCATCGACGAACGGCCCGCGCTCGCCGGCCTCCGAGACATAGGGCTGGTAGAGCAGCGAGCCTGGCTCGGACGACGATATCCACTGGTCGACCAGCGCGATCATCTCGCCATTGGTCCGCGTAATACCTTGCGAGGCGAGAATGCCGGAGGCGAGGCCAAGGACCCAGTCGATATTGAGCGTTGCCGCCATGTTCGACTGCATCTGCGCAAAGACGCCGGGTGCCGGCATCGTCATCGTGTAGCCGGTTGCAGCCTCGTTGAGCAGAACCTCGTCCGGCGTTTCGGCAAGCCGCATATGCATTCCGGTGGAGCCGATGATCGAGCATCCCGGCTTGCGTTCGCGATCGAACAGGCCGGCGCCGAGCGCCGTGCAGGCGACATCGACATAGGCCAGAACGACCGGTGTGCCGGCGAGCAGGCCGGTCGCATCGGCTGCTGCCACCGACAGCGAGGTGCTTTGCCTGGTGCCATCGACGATGGGCGGCAGTAGATGCCGGAGATCGGTGACGCCGAGTACCTCGAGCACATCATCGCAATAGCCGCGCGTGCGGAAGTCGCCGAAGGTGAAGGTGCCCTCGGACGGGTCGGTGGCGCGGTGGCCGGTCAACTTGAAATAGAGCCAGTCCTTGCAGTGGAACGCCGTCGCTGCATTGGCAAGCATCGCGGGCATGTGGCGCTTCATGAACACGAACTGCGATCCCTGCTGGCAGGCAGCGAGCCCGCTCCCGGTCTTTTCGAAGCGCAGCCGGTCCTCCGGCCGCGCGCGGATCTCCTCGACGACCGCGGCAGCGCGCGCGTCGAGCCACAGCCAGCCCTTGGCAACCGGCTCGCCATCCTTGTCGATCAGCCAGGTACCGTCGCCCTGCCCGGTCACGGCGATGGCAATAGTCCGGCTGGCGAGATCCGGCACCTTGTCGGCAAGCTCGCGCAACGTCGTCGCGGTATCGGCCCAGGTGCGTGTCAGGTCCTGCTCGGCGCCGCCGCCCGGCAGTGTCTCGTATTTATTGGTCAGCGCGGCGGACGCGATCTGCCTGCCCGCCGTGTCAAAGGCGACGGATTTTATGACAGACGTGCCGGCGTCGATGCCGATCAGCACATCCTGCATCAAGCAAGCTCCGTGCCGTGCGAAATGGCATTGCCGCTCGCCTGATCGAAGACGTGAAGGTTTTTCGGATCGATGCTGATCTTGATCGGCGCGCCAAGCTCCAAGCGGGTTCGGTCATGTTCGACCAGGACCAGCGAACCGCCGGCGAAATCGGCGGCGATATGGGTCTGGTCGCCGAGCCATTGATTGGCCGAAACCGTCGCCGGCACACCATCCTTCGAGCGGCGGACCGCATAGGGCCTGACGCCGATGACGACGCGCTGCCGGTTGAGCAATTCGTCGCGAACCGGGCCGCTGAACGCATCCTTGTCGTAGTCGAGCGAAAGCCCGTCGGGCAGCTTGAGACTGATCTTGCCGGCAGCCGTGCCGACATAGGCCTCGAAGACATTCATCGGCGGCTCGCCGACGAAGGTGCCGGTGAACAGGTTTGCCGGCCGCTCCTTGAGCCTGTCAGGCGTATCGAACTGCTGCAGCACGCCGCCCTCCATGACAGCGATGCGATCGGCCAGCGCATTGGCCTCGGTCTGGTCGTGGGTGACCAGAATCGCGGTCAGGCCACGCTCCTTGATGAAATGCTTGATGCGGCCGCGCAGCACGGCGCGAAGCTGCGGCTCGAGCTGGCCCATCGGCTCGTCCAGCAGATGCAGGTCGGCCTCGCGGATCAGCGCCCGGCCGAGGCTGGCGCGCTGCTGCTGGCCGCCGGAGATCGAGCTCGGATAGCGCTCGAGAATGTCCTCGATCTCGAGCAGCTTGGCGATGTTGGCAACCTTTGCATCGACCGCACTCTTCGCCAGCCTGGCGGCCTTGAGGGCGAAGGCCATGTTCTCGCGCACGGTCAGCGGCGGGTAGAGCGAATAGCCCTCGAAGGCCATTGCGACGTTGCGCCTGACCGGCGGCAACGTGTGCACCTTGCGGCCGGCAACCGAGATGCTACCCCGCGAGACCTCTTCGAAGCCTGCGATCATGCGCAATGTCGAGGTCTTGCCGCAGCCGGACGAGCCGAGCAGCGCCACGATCTCGCCCTTGGCGATTTCCATCGTCAGGTTCTTGACGGCGTGTACGCCGCGGTCGATCGGACCGTAGAACTTGTCGACGCCCGAAATGGTGATTGCGGTCGGGCTCATGCCGCTTCTCCACTGCGCAAATTGACGACGTTTTTCGAGCCGATGCGCTCGCCGCTTGCACGATCGAACAGCAGGGCGCTTTTGCTATCGACGGCGATATGCGCCCTGCCCTCGGATTGGCCCGGTGTCCCGGACGGACGCGAAACCAGGATTTCACGGCCGCGCACGGTGCGCACCAGCGTGACGATCTTCTCGTTGAGCGGCGTCTCGGCCTCGACCGTCACCGGGATGGCGCCGGGCGTGCGTTCATCGACAAACGCCAGCGCCTCCGGCCGCAAACCGATCACGCAGTCGCGGCCGACCGCCGCCTCATGAGCGCCGGCAAGATGGACCTGGACGTTGGACAGGCCGACATAGATGCCCTTGGCGTCCCGCGCCGGCTTGACGTCCAGAAGGTTGATGGTCGGGTCGCCGAACAGCCGGGCAATTTCGACATTGGCCGGCTCGCGATAGATCTGCTCGGGCGTGCCGAGCTGTTTGACGACGCCCTGCGACATCACCGCGATGCGGTCGCCGAGCGCCATCGCTTCCTTGTAGTCCTGGGTGACGTAGATGACGGTCGCGCCACGATCCGCCAGCAGTCTTGGCAATTCCAGCCGCATTTCGAAGCGCAATTTGGCATCGACGTTGCGCAAGGGATCATCGAGCAGCAGCAGCGGCGGCGAGCCGACCAGGGCGCGGGCAAGCGCGGTGCGTTGCTTCTGGCCATTGGACAGCGCCCGCGGCTTATGGCTGAGCACATGGCCGATTTTCAACAGCTTGGCGACACTCTCGACGCCGGTCTTTATCGTGCCTTGCGATGAGTGCTTCGCCTGCAACGGCGTCGCAATGTTATCGAACGCCGTCATATGCGGGAACAACGCGAAGTTCTGAAATGCCATGCCGACGCCGCGGAACTCGGCGTCGAGATCGGTCATGTCCTCGCCGCCGATGAGTATCTTTCCCTCGTCGGGGTCGATGACGCCGGCCACCAGCCGTAGCAGCACGGTCTTGCCGGCGCCGGACGGCCCGAACAGGACCAGCGTTTCGCCGTCGGCGACGGTCAGCGACAGATTGTCGAGAACAGTCTGGCTTTTATAGCGCTTGACGATGTTTCGCAGTTCGAGGCTTGCCATCGGACTATCCTTTCACCGCGCCAAGCGACAGGCCTTCGACGAGATAGCGTTGCGCATAGAGCGCGAGCGCCAGCGTTGGCGTGATCGACAGCACGATCGCCGCCGAGATCTGGCCATACTGGATGCCCGAGGAGGTGATGAAGGCGAGCGCGCCGACCGTCACCGGCTGCTTGTCGGCCGAGGCGAGCACCAGCGCAAAAACGAAATTGTTCCAGGCAAAGATGAAGGCGAGCAGACCGGCAGCGGCAATGCCTGGGCCGGCGAGCGGCAGCGCGATCTTGCGGAAGGTGGCAAACCAGGAATGTCCGGCAATGCGGTAGGCGTATTCGATGTCGGCGGGAATGTCTTCGAAATAGCCGCGCACGATCCACAGGATCAACGGCAGGCAGATCAACTGATAGACCCAGATCAGCCCGATATAGGTGTTGGCCAGCCCGAGCTTCTGGAAATAGAGGGTGAGCGGCAGGAGCACCAGCAGCGCCGGCGCAAACCGGAACGACAGCAGCGTAAAGGCAATGTTCTCCGAGCCGCGGAATTTGTGCCGCGCAAAGGCGTAGGCCGCCGGAACGCCGAGCAGCAACGCGACGGCAACCGAGGTGACCGACAGGAAGACGGAATTCCAGAGGTTGCGCATGAAGGCGATGTCGAGCGTGCCGGCCGCCGTCATCAGCTTGCCGGTGATCAAGGCTGTGTAGTTGGCGAGCGTCGGCTCGAAGACAAGCTGCGGCGGAATCCGCAGGATTGTCTCATTGGTCTGGAACGACATCATCAGGATCCAGACGATCGGGAACATGAAGAAGATCACGACCAGCGCCAGGGCAATGCCGCGCAGGATGCGTTCGAGAAGCGAGGTGTGTTCCACGCCAGCCTCCTATGCCTGGCCGCGGGCGCGTTCGCGCAGTCGCAGCCAGTTCTTGATGAAAATGTTCGAGAGGAAATAGGTGATCGCCCACAGGATGATCATCAGTGCCGCCGAGCGGCCGACATTGGTCGACTGGAAGAAATTGAGATAGGCCTCGACCTGGAACACGGTCAGCGTGTCGCCCGGACCGCCCTGCGTCATGGCGTAGATGATGTCGAACTGCTGGATGGAATCAAGCAGGCGGAACAGGGTCGCCGTCAGGATGTAGGGGGTCAGCATCGGCAGAGTGATGCGGAAGAAGACGAAGCTGCGTGGCACGCCGTCGAGTGCTGCCGCCTCGAAGGGCTGCGTCGGCAGGCTGCGCAGGCCTGCAAGCAGCAGGATCATGATGAAGGGCGTGTAGACCCAGATGTCGACGAGCACGACGGTGAGCAGCGCCGTCGACGGAGACGAGGCCCAGCGGAAATCCTGCAACCCGATCAGGCTGGCGAGATAGCTGAGCACGCCGAAACCGGGATTGGTCATCAGCTTCCACATCAGCGCGGCGAGCGCCGGCGCCGTCATCAGCGGCATCAGCAGCATGATCGAGATGAAGTTGTTCAGCGTCGAGCGCTTTTGCAGCAGCATGGCGATGCCGAGACCGAGAAGCAGTTCAAGCACAACGGTGATGCCGGCGTAGAGCAGCGAGATCTCCAGCGTGTTCCAGAACTTCGGGTCGGTGAAGAAGGAGATATAGTTGTCGCCCCAGTTGAACTGCCGCGCCCAGGGTTGGCTCAACCGGTAGCGCTGGAACGAATAGACCACCGACGTCAGGAACGGGATCAGGATGCCGATGCAGACCAGCAGGGCCGGCAGGCTGAGGAGATAGGGCAGCACCCGCTTGCTGATCCTGAAGCCCGACGGCCTGTTTCTTTGTATTGTCGCCGCAGTCATCGGCCGCTCCGTCATCCTCTTGCTTCGCCGTCCCGGCCGCCCAAGGGAGCAAGGCGGCCGGTCGGGCGAGCAGGCGGCACCTTTCGGGACCGCGTCGCAAACGTATCACATCTCAAAGGCTGGCCCGCGGACGGGTCAGCCTTGGCCGCGGCTTAGCCGAGCCCGGCTTCCTTGAGCTGGCTGTTGATGCTCTCGGCCAGCTTGTCGAGGCCCTCGTCGACCGGCACTTCCTTGGCCACCATCTTCTGCAGCGTCGCCGCCCATTCGGTGGTGAGATCGAAGAACAGCGGCTGCGGGGTGAACTTGATGCTGGCGCCCGGCGCCGAGACGTCGAACATCTCGACATAGCCCGGATAGCTCTTGTTCAGCTTCTCGCGGAACATCTCGTCGTTCCAGACCGACTGGCGAACCGGATTGACGAAGTCCATCTTGGTCGCACCGAACAGTGCATGCTCGGGTCCAGATGCCCATTGCATGAAGTACCAGGTGGCGTCCTTGTCCTTGGAGAAGTTGGACATCGACAGCGACCAGATCCAGATATTGGGCGTCGGTGCCTTGGCGGCGGGATTGGCCTTGAACGCCGAGAAGGCGAGCTTGCCGGCCATCTTGTTATCGCCGCCATTCATGAAGTAGCCAAGGATGTCGGCGTCGTAAATCATCGCCGAAGCACCTGCACCGAGATCGGTGCCGACCTGGTACCAGGTGTAGGTCGACCAGTCCTTCGGGCCGCTCTCCTGGATCATCTGGACCCACTGCTTGTGGAAAGCCTTGGATTCGGCGGTGTTCATCGCGGCCGACAGCTTGCCGTCAGCCGAGACGTTCAGGTCCTTCTGGTCGAAATTGGCGTAGGCCGACAGGAAGCCCGGGTGGATCGTTGCCCAGGAGCGCGAGCCGCGCACGCCGATGCCGTAGACGCCACCGCCGACGTCCTTGGTGAGCTTCGCCGCCGTAGCGACCATCTCATCCATATTGCCGGGAACGCTGACGCCGACCTTGTCGAACATGCCCTTGTTGTAGGTGATGTTGTTCTGCTCGAAGCCCCACGGAATGCACCATTGCTTGGCGTCTTCAGAACCCAGCGCGCCGCCCGGCTGACCGTTCCAGGCGGTGGAACTCCTGACGCCGGGCAGGAAGTCGTCCCAGGCATATTTCGGGTTGGTCTTGGCCGGATCCTTGATCCATTCATTGAGGTCGGTGATCCAGCCGGCCGGACCGTAGGTCCAGGTCATGTAGGCGCCGGTCATGAAGGCATCGTATTCGGGCGAGCTGGCCGACAGCGCAGCGGTAACCTTGTCGAAATAGACGTCTTCGGGGAACACGTCATAGACGACTTCCATGCCGGTCAGCTTCTTGAAATTGTCGAGGTTGGCAATCATCGCATCGGCGTAAGGATGCTTGTTGAGCAGCAGCTTGATGGTCTTGCCCTTGTGCGCCTGCCAGTCGAAATCAGCCGCCAGGGCGCGGGTCTGCCCGAAATTGAGCAATGTGCCGGCGGTGCTGGCGGCAAGGCCCATTGCACCGAGGCCCTTGATCAGCCCACGGCGGTCGACTTGTCCACGCAGGAACGCGTCGATGAGGTCTTTCTCTTTCTCATGCATTTCTCTTCTCCTCCACAGGGTAGTTTCAACGAAATGGTTGCCGGCTACCCGACCGGCGTCTGTTCCACGAGCGATCGCGCCGTCCGCTC
The DNA here is from genome assembly GCF_040322215.1 of Mesorhizobium sp. M0184. Classification (NCBI taxonomy): domain Bacteria; kingdom Pseudomonadati; phylum Pseudomonadota; class Alphaproteobacteria; order Hyphomicrobiales; family Phyllobacteriaceae; genus Mesorhizobium; species Mesorhizobium sp. M0184. The sequence goes on along the minus strand of NZ_JAMYSZ010000007.1, from coordinate 185,932 downwards.
GTCGGTTATCAAGCCTTTGAGATAACGGCCCTCCAGCACTGACTTGATGGCGCGAACCTTCACCTTGCCGCCGGCGACGGCGACAATCCTGCGGTTGCTGATGTCTTCGCGCGCCAGTGCCAGCGCCCGGTCGGAAAGCGTCGTCGCAACGGCCTTTCCGGCATCGTCGAAGAAATGGCCGAGCAGTTCGCCGACACCGCCGTTGCGGCGGATCTCCTCCATCTCACCCTTCTCGATCATGCCGGTGGCGACAAGCGAGGCCTCACGTTCGGCGGTACCGATGCCGGCGATGAGCAAGTCGGCGGACTTGGCGAGGTCGAAGACATCGCTGACGCCTTTCTGCCCGAGCAATACTGTTCGATCCTCGACCGTGTTGGCGAACATCGGCACGGGCATCACATAGGCCTCCGCACCAGTCCGCTCGGCGACGCGGTGGATGACGTCATGCGGATTGGCCGAGAACTTGCGCGTCAGGCCGCCAAGCAGCGAGACGAAACGGATCCTGCCGGCCGATATGCGCGGCAGATATTCCACGCAGGCGGCAAGCGTGCGGCCGTGGCCGACGCCGATCAGCGCCTCTTCGCCGCGTTCGATCTCGCGCTTGAGAAACTGCGCGCCAGCAATGCCGAGCGCCTTGAGCGGCAGGTCTTCGGCATCGAAGTCCGGAACCACCTCGCAGTAGTCGAGGCCGTACCGGCCGGACAACTCATCCTCAAGCTCCACGCATTCGGAGACTTCGCCGTCGATGTAGACTTTGACCAGGCCTTCCTGATTGGCCTTGGTGATCAGGCGATGCGCCTTGAGACTGGTCAGGCCAAGCCGTTTGGCGACCTCCGACTGGGTCAGGCCGCCGGCATAGTGAAGCCAGGCGGCACGGGCTGCCATGCCGGTCTCATCGTCGCGCAGCAGGCCGTTGCCAAAACCAACCATTTCCGCCCTTTGATATTTTTATCAGTTGCTGCAAAATTTTTCACAAGGCGTCGCCGGAGTCAAGCAACCGCTGCGTTTAAATCTCCGGCCAGGAGCTTGCCGGCCGGGGCCGAATAGGGCCGCGCTAACCAACGGGCAAGAAACAACACCGACCGCGCGCCATTTAAAACGTTTGCAATTTCGCTTGAACTGATTACAAACGTTTCAAACTTCGTTCGGGAGGAACGATGCCGGCCCGCGTTACCACCCTCAAGGAACTTGCTGCGCAGCTCGGCCTGTCGATCACGACCGTTTCGCGCGCCCTTGCCGGTCACGAGCAAATTGCCTTGAAAACGCGCCAACGTGTCGCCGAGGCTGCGCATCAGGCCGGCTATGTGCCGAACACCGCAGCCCGCACGCTGGTCTCCGGCCGCAGCGGCTTCGTCGGCATGGTACTGCCGATCCGCCGTCCCAATCTGGTCGATTCCTTCCTCGGCGAATTCGTCACCGGATTGGGCGAAGGGCTGGTTTCGCACGGCTCCGACCTGATCCTGGCCGCAGCGGCGCAAGGCCAGTCGGAACTTTCCGTGCTTCGCCATGTCGTCGAATCCGGGCGCGCCGACGGCGTCGTCGTCACCCGCATCGCCGAGGTCGACGAGCGGCTTGCCTATCTGCGCCAACGCAATTTCCCGTTCGTCGCGCATGGCCGGCTACTCGACGGCGACTTTACCTACCATTGGCTCGATACCGATGGCGCGCATGCTTTCGGCGAGGCCTTCGACATGCTCTACGATCTCGGACACCGCCATTTCGGCCTGGTGACGATTTCCGAGCCGATGACATTTCGCCATCTCAGACAGGACGGGCTCGCCGCCGCGATCGCCCGCCGGGGCGATCCGTCCGTCAGCCTCGATGTGGCGACGGCGCCGCGTTTCGATCGCGGTGCCCGCATCCAGGCAATCAACCGGCTTCTGCACGCCACCGAGCGGCCGACGGCGATTGTCACACTGTTCGACGAGCTGGCGCTGACTGTGATGGAAGAGGCGGGGCGCGCCGGACTTGCCATTCCTCGCGACCTTTCGGTGATCGGCTTCGACAACATAGCCGCCTCCGCCTATGCGCCGCCGGGGCTGACCACTTTCGACGCCTCGATCCGCCGGTGCGCGCGCGAGATCGGCGAGATGCTGCTGACCGTCATCGGCGACAGGCCGGACGCGCCACTGACGCGGCTGGTCCGGCCGACACTTGTCTCGCGGGCAAGCCATGGCCCGGCACCCACAGGACGGAACTGACGCCTTAGCGGCGCACAACCAGGGAGGAAGACGACGATGAATGCGTTGAGGACATTGGCAGGTGCGGTGCTGGCGTTGTCGCTTGCTGCCGGCGCAGCACAAGCCCAGCAGGTGTTGTTCTGGTCGACACAGGCGCGACCAGTGGAAGAGACACAGAAGATGCGCAGCGAAGTGCTGAAGGGGTTTGACGGCCAGGTCGACTATCAGGTCGCCGAGGACGGGCCCTGGCTCACCCGCCTTCAGGCCGAACTGCAGGCCGGCTCCGGCACCATAGGCGTGCTCGGCGGCCTGCACGGAGACTTCTCCACCGTCGGCGCGAACCTTGTCGATCTCTCTGGCGTCGATCTCGGTGGCGTCAAGGTCAACGAGACCTACAAGAAGCTCGGCATGCTCGGCACCGGCGAGCAGAAGTACCTGCCATGGATGCAGGCCACCTTCCTGATGGCGGCCAACAAACAGGCGCTGCAATATCTGCCGGCCGGCACCGATCTCAACACCATCACTTATGACCAACTGATCGAGTGGGCGAAAAACATCGCTGAAAAGACCGGTTCGCCCAAATTCGGTTTTCCGGCCGGCCCGAAAGGGCTGAAGCACCGTTTCTTCGAGGGTTTTCTCCTTCCATCGTATACCGGCTCGATGGTGACGAAGTTCCGCTCGGCGGAGGCCGAGACGGCGTGGAATAAGTTCAAGGAATTGTGGCAATACACCAACCCGAATTCGACCAACTATGCCTTCATGCAGGAGCCGCTGCTGACCGGCGAAGTCTGGGTGGCATTCGATCACGTGGCGCGCCTCGCCGACGCCTTCAACCAGAAACCCGACGAGTTTGTCGCCTTCCCGGCGCCGGCTGGCCCGGCAGGCCGCGGCTACATGCCGGTGGTGGCCGGTGTCGCTGTCCCGAAGACCTCGCCTGACATGGACAAGGCCAAGGCGCTGGTCGCCTATATGCTGAAACCGGAAACCCAGATCGCGACGCTGAAGGCGACAAACTTCTTCCCCATCGTCGACGTCAAGCTGCCAGACGACATGCCGGCCTCGGTGAAGGCCTTCAGCCGAGTGATCGCCACCATGACCGGAGCTCCCGATGCGTTGCCGGCGCTGCTGCCGATGGGACTTGGCGGCCTCGGCGGCAAGTTCAATCAGATCTACACCGACAGCTTCGAGCGCATCGTGCTCGGCGGCGAGGATGTGCACGGCGTGCTCGACGAACAGGCGACGGCGCTGAAGGCGATCATCGACCAGGCGAAGGCGCCATGCTGGGCGCCCGACAAGCCCTCACAAGGCGCCTGCCCGGTCGATTAAGAATCCTCCCGGGCGTCCGGATTTCCAGCGCGCCGGGCGCCCACCCCTTTTGAAGCTTCGAATAGAGAGCGCTCCATGCACAGCAAGGCCCTGCCCTATCTGCTGCTGACGCCGGCGACGCTGTTCCTCTGTGTCTTTTTCCTCTACCCGTTCGTGTTGGTCGCCTTCGAGGCGTTCACCCGCGACGGCGGTTTTACGCTCGACAATTTCCGCACCATGGCGGGCGGCTGGAAATTCCCGGTCACGGTTCGCAATACGCTGCTGCTGAGCGCCATCGTCGTGCCGATCCAACTGGTGATGGCGCTGCTGATGGCAACGGTGGTGTCGCGGCTTGAAACCGGGCGCAGCGCTGCGCTTTACATCTTCGCTATTCCGCTCGGCATCTCCGATCTCGCCGCCGGGCTGATCTGGCTCGCCATCTTCGACCAGTCCGGCTTCCTGAACACCTTGCTCTCCAATTTCGGCGTCATCGACAGGCCGGTCATGTTCCTCGGCTACCAGAGCAAGCTGACGATCTTCATCGCCGTGGCGCTGGCCGAGATATGGCGTGCGACCGCCATCATGATGGTCATTCTGGTCGCCGGCATGGGGCTGATCCCCCGGGAATACTACGAGGCGGCGGAGGTTTTTGGCGCTAGCCCGTGGAAGCGCTTCATCAAGATCACGCTGCCTCTGCTGCGCCCAAGCCTGCAGACGGCGATCATCCTGCGCGTCATCCTTGCCTTTGAGGTCTTTGCCGTGGTTGCAGCACTCGGCGGCACCAATCTGCCGGTGCTGATGGGCGAGACCTACAATTGGCAGTTCACGCTGCAGGACCACAATGTCGCCGCCGCCATGGCGCTGTTCATCCTCGCCATCTCGATCGGCTTCACGCTGTTCTTCCTGCGGGTGCTGCGTGTGCCGAAGGAGACTCGTATATGAGCACTGTCGCGGAGCTCTCGATCGCCGCGCCTGAGGCCCGCAAAGCCGGCAACTGGTTGCTGGTCGCAACGGTCATCCTGCTTTGCGTCTGGGTGCTGCTGCCGATCTATCTGTTGATCGTCAACGCGCTGTCGTCGCCGGAAGAGGTGACCGCCTTTCCCAAGCGCTTCTTCCCGTCATTCGATTTCGGCAGCCTTTCTTTCTTCATCAATTTCGCCGGCGTCGCCAAGGCGCTGTGGAACTCCGTTCTCGTCGCCACGCTGACGATGCTCCTCTCGATCGGCTTCGGCGCACCCGCGGGCTACGCGCTGTCGCGCTTCGAATTCCCGGGCAAGGAAACGTTCCGTTTCCTTGTGCTGATGACCCGCGCCTTCCCGCTGCCGCTGCTGGCGCTGCCGCTGGCGGTGATGTTCATCCGCACCGGCCTCGACGACACCGCGATCGGGCTGGCGCTGGTCCACACCACGCTGGCGCTGCCGTTTGCGGTGCTGATCACCTTTTCGCTGTTCTCCGGCATTCCCGTCGAGCTGGAGGAGGCGGCCTGGACGCTCGGCTGCACGAGATTGCAGGCTGGTTCGATCCCGAAACCACCAACGCCCTTTGAAAGCGGCGTGGCGGCCTTGGCCGGTCGGCGCCGCGCGTCGCGCAATGGATGAGCGACATTCGCTCCTTCTTTCCGGCGCAGGTCGTCCAGATCGTCCAGAAGGACGCGTTCGAACGGCTGGACCTGAAGCAGATGCTGATGGAACCGGAATTCCTCAAAGCGATCGAGGCTGACGTCAATCTCGTCGCCGACCTGATTTCGCTGCGCTCGGTCATGCCGGCCAAGACCAAGGACATTGCCCGGACGATCATTGCCGATATCGTCGGCAAGCTGATGCAGAAGCTGGAGCAGAAGACCGCGGAGGCGATACGCGGCGCTCTCGATCGATCGAGACGCACCAACCGCCCGCGTGCACGCGATATCGACTGGCAGCGCACTATTTCGGCGAACCTTCGCCACTATCAACCCGAGCATAGGACCATCGTGCCGGAGAAACTGGTCGGCTTCATGCGCAAGCAGCGCCGGCTTGTCGATCTGGATGAGGTCGTTCTCTGCGTCGACCAGTCCGGCTCGATGGCAAGCTCGGTGGTCTACGCCTCGATCTTCGCGGCGGTGATGGCCTCGCTGCCGGTTGTGCGCACGAAGCTTGTCTGCTTCGATACGGCGATCGTCGACCTGACCGAAGAGCTCAGCGATCCCGTCGAGGTGCTGTTCGGCGTGCAGCTTGGCGGCGGCACCGACATCAATCAGGCGGTCGCCTATTGCGCCGACCGTATCGAACGGCCCACCAAGTCGCATCTGGTGCTGATCACCGATCTCTATGAAGGCGGTAATGGCCAGGATCTGCTGCGGCGACTGGCAGCGCTGGTTCGATCCGGCGTAAATGTCGTCGTGCTTCTGGCGCTGACCGATCAAGGCCGGCCCGGCTACGATCCCACAATGGCAGGCTCGGTAGCAGCCCTTGGTATTCCCGTCTTTGCCTGCACGCCGGATCTGTTTCCGGACATGATGGCTGCGGCCTTACGCCGCGACGATATCGGAGCATGGGCGGCAGGCGCCGACATCAAGGTGGTCCGCGCCGAAACGCAGGCGTCGAGCCACCCATCACCAACTGCCACAGTTTGACAAAACGCGGTCCGCGCCTATGGTCGACCTGTTACACAGGAGCGGTGCATGGCGACAGCAACCGACTGCATTTTTGGCGGGTTTTCCGCATGTTTTCTTTCCAGCGAAATTCGCGTCAAGCCGCTCCTGCAATCCTCGCCGGTCTTCGCGTGCGTTGCATCGATATCTGCGCGCCAATAGCATCCGTGAGCGCCCTCTCCTCGCGAACCGCCGAGCTTCTGTCGCGACTTGAGGGTCGGCTCGATCGGTCGGCGATCGTCTCGGCAGATGAGGCCGGGCCGCGTTACAGGGAAGACCCCGACGGCAAGACCGGTGCGCGGCCGGAGGTCGTGCTGCGACCGCGCACTGCCGGCGAGGTGTCGGACATACTGCGCCTGTGCAATGAGGCGGGGCAGAGGCTTGTGGTCCAGGGGGGCCGGACCGGGCTTGCCGGCGGCGCTCGCATCCAACCCGGCGAAGCTGTGCTGTCGCTGGAGCGCATGACTTCCGTTGAAGCTCTCGACCGCGAGGCGGCGATCATCATCGCCGAGGCCGGCGCGCCGCTGCAAGCGGTGCAGGAAGCCGCCGATGCGGCCGGCTTGCTGTTCGGCGTCGACATCGGAGCGCGCGGCACGGCCACCGTCGGTGGCAATGTCGCCACCAATGCCGGCGGCATCCGTGTGCTGCGCTACGGCATGTACCGGGCGCAGGTGCTTGGGCTGGAAGCGGTGCTTGCCGACGGTAGTATTCTGACCTCGCTCAAGGGTTTGGCGAAGGACAACTCCGGCTACGATCTCAGCCAATTGTTCATCGGCAGCGAAGGCACGCTCGGCGTGGTCACACGCGCATGCCTGCGGCTGCATCCGAAGCCGGCCACCGAGATCAACGCCTTCTGCGCGCTTGCTTCGCTCGACGCGGCGATCACGTTGCTTGCGCTGCTCAGGCGGAAGCTCGGGCCCTTGCTGTCGGCCTATGAGGTGAATTTCGCACCGCTCTATGGCGCCATGATCGCCGGCATGGAGGCGCCGGCGCCGCTGCCCGCCGGCTCGCCCGTCTATGTGCTTGCCGAGATACAGGGCAGCGAGCCCGACCGCGACGGCGAACGTTTTGCCGCGGTGCTGATGCAGGCGGTTGAAGATGGCGTGATCGACGACGTGGTCGTCTCGCAATCGCCGCGCGAATTCCGGGCGCTCTGGGCGGTGCGAGAAGAGGCCAACCGTTTCCTGTTTTCGATGGCAGGCCTGATCGGCGTCGATATCAGCATCCCACTGGCGAGAATGGCGATTTTCCTGGGCGAAACAGAAGCCGCCATCAGGGCCGTCGACCCTGGCGCCGACATCTACGTCTTCGGCCATCTCGGCGACGGCAATCTGCATTATCAGGTTCGCACCGCGGATCCGGCGGCCGCATACGGCATCGTGTACCGCGGTGTTGCCACCGCCGGCGGCGGCGTTTCGGCCGAACATGGCATCGGCCTCGACAAGAAGAAATGGCTGCACCTTGTGCGCCGCGACGCCGAGATCGCGGCCATGCGCCGCCTGAAAGCAGCCTTCGACCCGAACAACATCCTCAATGCCGGGCGCATCTTCGACCTGGCGCCGGGCTGAAATCGAAGGCCGGTAGCGCTGGCCGGATGCTGTCGCTATCTGGTCGCGCTCTTCAATTCCGCATGCGCCACCGCAATGCGGGCAGCAAGCGCGGCGTTGTTGCGGACCAGCGCGATGTTGGCCTTCAGGCTGCGGCCTTGCGAAAGCTCATTGATGCGTGCGAGCAGAAACGGCGTTAGTTCTTTGCGCCCGATGCCGCGCTTCTCGGCCTCAGCCACGGCCGCTGCGATCGTGCCGTCGATGAACGCCGGATCGAGCGCGTCCGCTTCGGGGATAGGGTTGGCGACGAGAATGCCGGTGCCGGATTCCATCTCGTCATGCAGCAGCATGGCTCGCGCGATCTCGTCGGGCGTGTCGAGGCGATGATCGGCCTTGAGCCCGCTGGAGCGGGTGTAGAAAGCCGGAAAATCATCGCTCCCATAGGCGATCACCGGCACGCGCTGAGTTTCCAGATATTCCAGCGTCTTCGCAATATCGAGGATCGACTTAACTCCGGCGCAGACGACGGTCGTGCCGGTTTGGCCGAGTTCGGTCAGGTCGGCGGAGATATCGAAAGTGGCTTCGGCGCCGCGATGCACGCCGCCGACGCCGCCGGTCGCAAAAATGCCGATCCCGGCTAAAGCGGCGATCCGCATCGTCGCCGAGACGGTGGTTCCGGCCGAGCCGCCGCGCACCATGATGGCGGCGAGATCGCGCCCGGAAGCCTTGACCACGCCCTTTGCCGCTGCCAGCTCTTCCAGTTCACGGTCGTCGAGGCCAACCTTGATCTTGCCGGCGACCACTGCGATCGTGGCGGGCACGGCGCCGTTTTCACGCACTACGGTCTCGACACCACGGGCAGTTTCCAGATTGGCCGGATATGGCATGCCGTGGGTGATAATCGTCGATTCCAATGCCACCACCGCGCGGCCTTCATCAAGCGCAGCAGCGACTTCATCGTTCAGGTGGACAAGGAAAGGTTTCATATCATCTCGCTTTCAGGCAGGAATGCGGTACATGCCGGCGGCAAGGAAGCGCGGCGACAGATCGGGATGGACGCTGGATTCGCTCTCGGTGGTCAGTGTGGCAAGCAGCGCGCCGGTGCGCACGGCATGAGCGACCGGCTCACCCGAAAGCACCTTGTACAGTGTGCCGGCGATCATCGCGTCACCGGCGCCGGTGATATCGACGGGCTGCGCCGGGACGGAGTGCATGGTCGTCACACCGCTCTCGGTCGCAACGGCAAATCCATGCGCGCCCACGGTCACGACCACCTCGCCGGCGCCGGCCGCGCGCAGCGCTGCCGCTGCTTCCTCCGGCGTCAGCCGCCTGTCGGCATCCGTCATGCCGAGCATCGTATTGGCCTCGTCATGATTGGTGAACAGAAGATCGATGCCGGTCAGGTCCTTCGGCAGGCGCGCTGATTTCGGCGCCGATACCGTGTCGACTGCGAGCTTGAAGCGCGCACCCTGCTTGCGCGAGATCAGTGCTGCGAGGGTCGCGGCCGGCAGATTGCAGTCGATGAACACCCATGTCGCCGAAGCCAGATGCGGCCAGAAGCGGTCGAGATAGGACGACAAAAACAGATCGAAGATCTCCATGTCGGCAATGCCGAGCACGAGGTCGTTGTTGCGGTCGAGGATGGCCGCGTATTCCGCCGTCGGCCGTTCCGTGGTGGTGATGACCTGGCTGACATCGGCGCCGAGGTCGCGCAGATGCCGCACCAGTGAGCGGCCGGTTTCATCGTCGCCGACGATCGAGACGAAGCTTATGTCGACGCCGAGGCGGGCAAGGTTTTCGGCGACGTTGCGGGCGACCCCGCCGAAGCTGCGATAGCCGTCGACCGGGTTCGACGTCTCGAAAATCAGATCCTTCTTGGCGTGGTATTTGCGGTCGAGCACCGCGCCGCCGACGCAGACCATGCGCTTGGACGTCGGCAAGACGTAACCACGGCCGAGAATGTATCCCTTGTTGACGAGTTGCACGATGTGGGCCGCGACCGTCGAGCGGGCGATGCCGAGCACCGTTGCTATGTCCTGCTGGCCGGCGAATGGGTTCGCCGCAATGAGGTCGAGAACCGCTTGTTCCTGTGCTCCAAGGTCGTCCATTGTCTCACCCGGCCGTCAAATTCGAGGCTGAACGCTTTCGCAACAATAGATGACATTGTCAACATTTGTTTCGACCGGCGGCATTTGACCAATCGGCGCTCCCGCGACTCTCTTCCAGCCGGACGAAGAAAGCGGGTGAGCACATTGAAGAAAGCTATTTCACCAAGAAGGACGAAAGTTGCTCTTGTCGGCGTGCAGCGCCAGGGAGGAACTGAGGCCTTAACGCGAGACGGCGAAGAGCGCTAAGCCTTCAGCACCGAGACGGCCAGTTCGCTGTTGTGGACGTATTCGTTGGCGTCAGGTTGCTTCTGCACGAGCAGGATGAACAGCAGGTCGGTCAGCGTCAGTTGTGCGTCGCGTGCGGTTATCGACGAAGAGCGCGCGCGCTCTTCGTTGGCGATCGTGTGCAGGCGAATGTCGGCAACCCGGCTCAGCGGATTGTCGCGAAGTCCGGTGACCGCGATCACGGTCGTGCCACGTTTGCGGGCAAGTTCGGCTATGCGCAGGGTTTCGATGCTCGCGCCGGAATAGGAGAGCGCGAACAGCACGTCGCCTGGCCCGAGCGTCGAGACATTGGCCATCTGCACGTGGCTGTCGCTGTCGTGCAGCACGTTGCGGCCGAGCTTCATCAGCTTGTAGGAGAAGTCGCGCGCCACCAGCGAGGATGCGCCGACGCCGGCCAAATGAATACGGCGCGCACCGTTCAACGCTTCGAGAGCCTTGCCGATTTCCTGCTCGGTGTTGGCTGCGACGGTCTGTTGCATCGACAAAAGCTTGCTGCCGATCAGCTTGCGCAAGATGACCAGATAGCTGTCGTCGACCTCGATCGAACCGTGGATCATGCCGGCCGGCACGTGCCATTCCTGCGACTTGGCCTCACTGACGGCGAGCTTAAGCTCCTGATAGCTGGAATAGCCGAGCTTCTGGCTGAACTTGACGACGCTCGACTGGCTGCGGCCGATCTCGGCGGCAAGCGCCGCCGTCGACAGGCGGAGCATCTGGTCGGGATTATCGACGATATACCGACCGATCTCGCGGTCGCCGGGCGCCATGACTTCGAGCTTGGCCTCGATCTTCTTCAGGACGGACATGCGTTCCTCCATTGCCTGTCATCGACAATGCCAAGCCAAGGAATAAATTATTCCGTCTCTGATTGCCAGCCAAGAATGAACCATCAAATCTCGACTGGTGCGGTTGCGGCCCAGCCTTCGGGCATGTCGACGATTCGGACATGAAAGATCGTAGACTCGCCGACAGCTCGGGATTAGGTCAGAGCCATGGACAAATTGCGGATCGTCGGCGGGCACAGGCTTGAGGGCGCGGTGACGATCTCCGGCGCCAAGAACGCGGCCTTGCCGCAAATAGCGGCGGCGTTGCTCAGCCCCTATCCGCTGCAGCTGACCAACCTGCCTGAGGTGACGGATGTCGACAACATGCTTGGCGTCGTCGGCCTTCATGGGGCCGAAGTCACCAGATCGGCGAATGCCGCCACAATCGATACCAGTGCTGCCGCTTCCAGGGAGACAAGCTACGATACCGTCAGGCGCATGCGCGCGACGGTGCTGGTTCTCGGTCCACTGCTTGCCCGCTTCGGCCATGCCCGGGTCTCGCTGCCTGGCGGCTGCGCGATCGGCGCACGGCCGGTCGACATGCATGTCGCCGCACTTGCCGCACTTGGTGCCGATATCGCGATCGAAAACGGACTGATCGTCGCGTCTGCGCCGGGCGGACTGAAAGGCGCGCGCATCGTTTTGAGCTCGCCGTCGGTCGGCGCGACCGAAACGGCGATGATGGCGGCGACGACGGCAAACGGCGAGACCGAGATCCTCAACGCGGCCCGCGAGCCGGAGGTGGCCGATCTTGCCGCCTGCCTGAACCACATGGGCGCGCGGATCGAGGGCGCCGGCACGCACCGCATCCTGATCGGGGGCAGCACAGACTGGCGCGCCGCCACGCACGACATCATCCCGGACCGGATAGAGGCCGGCACCTATGCCGTCGCAGCGGCCATCACCGGCGGTCAGCTCGAGCTGACCCACGCGCGGCTCGAGCACATGGCATCCATCGTCCAGCTGCTCGAAGCAGCCGGTGTGAAAATATGGCCGGGCGACCGCGGGCTGATCATATCGAGAGACGGGCCGCTCAAGGCGGTCGACGTGACGACGGAGCCCTATCCGGGCTTTCCGACCGATCTCCAGGCGCAGTTCATGGCGTTGATGTGCTGTGCCGAGGGCGCTTCGCTGTTGCGCGAGACGATCTTCGAGAACCGCTTCATGCATGTGCCTGAACTGATGCGGCTCGGCGCCAATATCAAGCTGCAAGGCACCATGGCGCTGGTGCGCGGAGGCGAGAAGCTGAAGGGCGCGCAAGTGATGGCGACCGACCTGCGCGCCTCCGTCTCGCTGGTGCTAGCAGCGCTGGTGTCGGAGGGCGAGACGACGATCAATCGCGTCTATCATCTCGACCGCGGGTACGAGCAGTTGGACCGCAAGCTCCGGCTGTGCGGCGCCCAGATCGAACGAATAAGGCAATGAGTGCCGGTGGGGCGTCTCCGCATTATTTCCTGGGCGTCGATGGCGGCGGAACCGGCTGCCGCGCGCGTATCGAAGACGAGGCAGGAACCGTGCTCGGGCAAGGCCTGTCGGGCCCGGCGACAACGCGACTCGGTATAGAGGTGGCCTGGGCCTCGATTGCCAAAGCCTTTGGCGCGGCGATCGAAGAGGCAGGTTTCGCGGCGGCGGAAATCGCCAGGATCCGCGCGGGTATCGGTGTTGCCGGCATCGGCCGTAAGGGTGCGCTCGAGGCGTTTCATGACATCGAACAACCCTTTGCGAGCATCGACTTCGTCAGCGACGGCGTCGCGGCTTGCCTTGGCGCGCATTCGGGTCAAGACGGCGCCATCGTCATAGCCGGGACCGGTTCGATCGGGCTCGGCTTTGTCGAAGGGCGCGACCTGCGCGTCGGCGGCTACGGTTTTCCGATTTCCGACGAGGGCAGCGGCGCCGATCTCGGACTGAAGGCAGTGCAGCTTGCCTTGCGAGCCCATGACGGCCGGCATGAGCGGACGGCGCTGCTGGCCGAGGTGATGCAGCGCTTCAAGGACGATCCGTTCGAGGCGGTGGCCTGGATGGACCGCGCCAGCGCGACGGACTATGCCGCCATGGCGCCGATGGTGATCCGCCATGCCGACCAGGGCGATCCGGCCGGTCGGCGGATCGTGCAAGGCGCTGCCGAGCAGATCGACACCTTCGTGCGGGTGCTGTTCGAAAAAGGCGCGCCGCGGGTTACGTTGCTCGGAGGGTTGTCCAGCCCGCTTGAGCCATGGCTCGCTCCCGACGTCCGCCGACGGCTGAAGCCGGCCGACGGCGATGCGGTTTCGGGAGCCATAATCCTGACCAGAAAATCCCTCTGCCGCCAGTGATGCCTTGCTCGGCAAGGAATATAATATTCCTACTTTCCGTTGACAAAGGGAATATCGAATTCTAAAAAGTTAACGAAACAGAACCGGCGCAGCCGGTACGGAGCCGACGGCCAGGTGCAGGCACTGGACGCCGCTTGCCGCGGGCATCACAGTCCTGCTCGCAGTCGCACTTGAAAGTAAGCGAAGTGGTCGAACAAGGGTTGATGTCGGAGCTGGAGCGGCTGGTTTCCGAGGACCGGAACCCGAAAACCATGGACATCGATCTGTTGCCGACCCTCGAGGTGCTGCGCAAGATCAATGACGAGGACAAAGGCGTTGCGGCAGCCGTCGAGAAGGTCATCCCCGATATTGCTGCGGCCGTGGACCGGATCGTGAGCGCGTTCCAGAACGGTGCACGCCTTGTCTATATGGGGGCTGGCACCAGCGGCCGGCTCGGCGTCCTCGACGCGTCGGAATGTCCGCCGACCTTCGGCGTACCCGAGGACATGGTGGTGGGCCTGATCGCCGGCGGCGTCGACGCGCTGGTGCACTCTGCGGAAGGCGCCGAGGACGATCCGAAACAGGGAATAAAGGCGCTGCAGGACATCAAGCTGACCGCTGGCGACGTGGTGGTCGGCATCGCTGTCAGCGGACGCACACCTTATGTGATCGGTGGCCTGACTTATGCCAAGGAAGTGGGAGCCACCACCGTGGCGTTGTCCTGCAATCCTCGATCGACCATTGCCGGCATTGCCGATATTGGCATCTCTCCGGTGGTTGGCCCGGAGGTCCTCACCGGCTCGACCCGGCTGAAATCGGGAACCGCGCAAAAGCTGGTGCTCAATATGCTGTCCACCGCCAGCATGATCCGCATCGGCAAGAGCTATCAGAACCTGATGGTTGACCTCAATCCAAGCAACAAGAAGCTTGTCGCAAGGGCGGTCAGGATCGTGATGCAGACGACCGGCTGCGCGGCACAGCAGGCACGACAGGCACTCGACCAGACCGGCAATGATGTAAAACTGGCAATCCTGGTGACGATCACCGGCATGGGTGTCGAAGAAGCACGTAAGGCGCTTACCAACGCGGGAGGTTTCCTGCGCAAGGCGATAGGCGAAAAGACGGTGTAAGACCGCATGGATACTGGGCCGATGTTCCGGGGCGTGTGTCCCTTTGAAGCGGTCCGGGGAACTGCAAGGCATCTGGTTTAACAATAATGGGAGACGACAATGGTACGGCACATTGGCAAGAAACTGCTTTCCGGCATGACGCTCGCGGCAATGGTTGGCATCGCCGCGCTACCGGTGCAGGCGAGTGCGGCGACGCTGCATATGGCGTGGTCGCAGGACGCCACCGGTCTTGATCCGCACAAGCAGACGGCATTCTCCTCACTGCGGCTGCTGGAGCTGATCTACGAACCGCTGGTGCGGCTCGACGCAAACCTGCAAATCACGCCCGCGATTGCCGATTCATGGCAGTTCTCGCCGGACGGCAAGGAGCTGAGCTTCAAGCTCAATCCGAAAGCAAAATTCCAGAACGGCGCCGCCGTGACCTCGGCCGACGTCAAGGCATCGTTCGAGCGCATACTTGACGAGAAGACGGGTGCTGCGGCGCGCGCCAACTTTCTCTCGATCGCCAGCATCGACACGCCCGATCCCGCCACCGTCGTGTTCCACCTCTCGCAGCCGGACGTGCCGATCCTGACGGCGATGAGCGACGTCAACGCGGCGATCGTCCCGGCAAGCGAAATCGCGGCCGGCTCGATCGGCACGACAACGATCGGCTCGGGTCCGTTCAAGCTCGAAAAATGGGATCCGAATTCCAAGGAAGTGCTTGTCGCCAACAAGGACTGGGCAGGCGGCGCGACCGGCGTCGACGGCATCGATATCAGCGTGCTGCCGGACGAGACGGCGATCCTGGCGGCAATGCGCACCAAGCAGATCGATTTTGCCCTGCTCAACGATCCGCTTGTCGCCACGCTGGTGCCCAAGGAAGCCAGCCTGCAGTTGAACCGCGTGCCGGTGCTTGCCTATCACGTGCTGCAGCTCAATCCCTCCCGCAAGCAGATGACCGAACTCAAGGTGCGTCAGGCGATTTCCTGCGCCATCGACCGGCAGGAAGTGCTGGACACCGCCTCGCTCGGCGAAGGCAAGGTCACCGGCCCGCTGACCATCCCGGCACTGGCGACCGATCCGAAGCAGTTGTTCTGCTATAAGCGCGACATTGAGAAGGCCAAGCAGTTGATGGCCGAAGCCGGCTATGCCGACGGCTTTTCGGCGACCGTGATCGGCGCCACCGGCGAGCCGCCGACGGCAGCGGCGGAAGCCCAGGTCATCCAGTCGCAACTCGCAGAAATCGGCGTCAAGCTCGACATCAAGATGATGGAGCTCAACGTCTATGTCGACGCCTGGCTGAAGGGCGATTTCGACATGGCCGTCGCGCTGAACGGCGGCAGGGCCGATCCCTACACTATGTACAACCGCTACTGGACCAAGACGGGCAATCTGCAGAAGGTGGCGAACTATATCGACGACACGCTGGACAGTCTTATGCAGAAGGGCCGCACCGAGACCGACCCGGCAGCGCGCAAAGCGATCTTCGCCGACTTCGAGAAGCACATCACTGAGATGTCGCCCTGGATCTGGCTCTACACGTCCTACAGCTACACGGCACAGCAGAAGAATATCGCAGGATTCGAACCGGTGCCGACAGGTTCGCTGTTCAGCCTCGCCAAGGTGACGATCCAGTAGCTGCTTTGATGCCGGACGAGAGGATATTCTTCGCGTGAACTATCTGATGCGGCGACTGGCGACCTTCCCTCTCGTCCTGCTTGGCGTGTCCATCGTGGTGTTCCTGGCGATCCGGATGGTTCCGGGCGATTCGATCACGGCAATGCTGGGGACCGAAGCCGGCCTGCTGACGCCGCAGCAGCGCGATGCGCTTGCAGCTTATTTCGGCATCGACCAGCCCTGGTTCATCCAATACTGGCGCTGGCTGCTTGGTCTTTTCCAAGGTAATCTCGGCATTTCGTCCACCTATGGCAGGCCGGTGCTCGACGTCATCCTCGAGCGTTTCCCGCTAACGTTGGAACTCGCCCTGCTGTCGATGATCATCGCCCTGCTTGTCGGCATGCCGGCGGGGATCTTTGCCGCCACCCATAACGAAAAGCTGTCCGACCTCGGCGTGCGCGTTGTCGCAATGATCGGGCAGTCGACGCCGAACTTCGTCCTTGCCCTGCTGATCATCTACACGCTGTCGGCGGGGTTTGGGGTTTTGCCGGCGATGGGCGAGTTTTCGCCGCTGTGGCAGGATCCGCTGCGCAATCTCGGCCAGCTGTTGCTGCCTGCGGTCACGCTTGGATTTGCCTTCGCGGCTTCGGTGACCCGCATATCGCGTTCGGCGATGCTCGATGTGCTCAGCGACGACTATGTCAGGACGGCGCGCAGCAAGGGCGTTTCGGCGCGCGGCGTCATCTGGCGGCATGCTTTGCCCAACGCGCTCATCCCGGTCGTGACGCTGAGCGGCATCGAGTTCGGCTACCTCCTGGGCGGAGCTGTCATCGTCGAGCAGATCTATGCGCTGCCCGGTCTCGGCCGCATGGTGCTGGATGCCATCCTGCAGCGCGACTACGCGCTGGTGCAGGGAAGCGTGCTGTTCATCGCCTTCAACTTCATGATCGTCAATCTCCTCGTCGACCTCGCCTATGTCGCGCTCGACCCGCGTATCCGGCTAAGCGAGCACTGATGGCGACATTGCGGGCTATATTTGCGCATCCCAGCGGCCGCATCGGCGGTGCGATCGTTGCGCTTTATCTGCTGCTTGCCGTGCTTGGCATGCTGGGGCTGACGCCGCACAATCCGCTGACGCAGCACCGGGTCGAGCGACTGCATGCGCCTGACGGCACCTACTGGATGGGCACGGATCTGTTTGGCCGCGATGTCGCAAGCCGGCTGATGACCGGGATCGGCCAGTCCTTCATCGTGGCCTTCTTTTCGGTCGCCTTCGCGACACTGGCCGGCACCGTGCTCGGGCTGGCGGCAGCCTGGTTCGGGCGCCGCTGGGACGGCCTGGTGATGCGCATCATGGACGTTGTGCTGGCGTTCCCGGCGATCCTGCTGGCGCTGCTGATCGTCGCGGTTGCGGGACCGGGAACCTCGACCAGCGTCATTGCCATCGCCATCGTCTACACACCGATCTTCACGCGCGTCGTGCGAGGTCCGGCTCTGTCGCTCAAGGCGCGCGAGTTCGTCGACGCGGCCCGCACGTTCGGCAGCAGTGCGGGCTATATCGTAACACGGCATCTGCTGCTCAATCTGGTGGCGCCACTGACGGTTCAGGTGACGCTGGCGCTGGCCTGGGCACTGCTGACCGAAGCCGGCTTAAGCTTCCTCGGGCTCGGCACGCAGCCGCCCGCCGCGTCGCTCGGCCTGATGCTGAGCGACAGCCGCAATCTGATGGAGACAGCTCCCTGGCTGATGATCTTCCCGGGCGTGGCGATCATGATCGGCATCCTCGGTTTCAACCTGCTCGGCGATGCGTTGCGCGATGTCCTCGACCCGAAGATGCGGAGATCGATCGCATGATCCCGCTGCTGTCCGTCAGCGGATTGCGCGTCGGCTTCGGTCGCAACCCGCAAGCCAATGAGGTCGTGCGCGGCGTCAGCTTCGATCTCGCCGACGGCGAAACGCTGGCCATCGTCGGCGAAAGCGGCTCGGGCAAATCGGTTACGGCGCTGTCGATCAATCGCCTTGTCGATTATGGCGGCGGCCGCATCACCGGCGGGTCGATCAAGCTGAGGCGGGCCGACGGCAGCACCTTCGACCTGACCGCCGCAGCCGAGCCGCAATTGACGAAGATCCGCGGCGGCGAAATCGGCATGATCTTCCAGGAGCCGATGAGCTCGCTCAATCCGGTGCTGACCATTGGCTGGCAGATCGAGGAATCATTTCGCCTGCATCGCGGCCTGACCGGACGACAAGCAACGGCGGCGGCCAAGGACGCGCTCGACCGCGTCCGTATTCCCGACGCTGCACGGCGGCTGAAATACACGCCCAACCAGCTGTCGGGCGGCATGCTGCAGCGGGTGATGATCGCCATGGCGATTGCGTGCAACCCGCGCCTGCTCATTGCCGACGAGCCAACGACGGCGCTGGATGTTACGGTGCAGGCGCAGATCATGGCGCTGCTCGCCGAGTTGAAGCAGGAAACCGGGATGTCGATGATCTTCATCACCCACGACATCGGTCTGGTTGCAGGCATCGCCGACAAGGTGATGGTGATGCAAGGCGGAGAAGCTGTCGAGCAGGGCGCATTGAACCAGATATTGGACGATCCGCAGCATCCCTATACGCGGCATCTGCTACATGCGGTGCCGCATTTCGCCGGCGGCAGCGCGACACGCAGGGACGCGCAACGCGAAAAACAAAAAGCTGCCGAGCCGGCGCTGAAGGTCGATGGCCTCGTAGTGCGATTTCCAGTCAAGGGTGGCTTTCTCAGCCGTACCAGCGGTGCCGTCCATGCCGTGGACGGTGTGGATTTCGAGCTAATGCCGGGCGAGACATTGGCGGTCGTCGGCGAGAGCGGTTCCGGAAAGTCCACCACCGCCCGCGCGATTCTGGGGCTGGTGCGCTCGACGCGCGGCACAATCTCGGCCGGCGCGCGCAAGGCCGCCGCCGGGCAGAGCGCCCTTCCCGTGCAGATGGTGTTCCAGAATCCCTATGGCTCGCTCAATCCCAGACTCACCGTCGAAAACCTCCTCGCAGAGCCGGTGATCGCTACCGGCGGACGGATAACTGCTGAAACACGGGCGAAAATGGCCGCGCTGCTGAAACGCGTCGGCCTTCCGGAAAACAGCCTGCAGCGCTATCCGCACGAATTCTCCGGCGGCCAGCGGCAACGCCTGTGCATCGCTCGCGCGCTGATGCTCAATCCTTCGGTTATCGTCCTCGACGAAGCGGTTTCGGCGCTCGATGTGTCGGTGCAGGCCAGGGTGTTGAAGCTTTTGATCGAGCTGCAGCGTGAATTCGGGCTGGCCTATCTGTTCATCTCGCATGACATGGCTGTCGTCGAGCGCATCGCCCATCGCATCGCGGTCATCTATGCCGGCCAGATTGTCGAGATCGGCGATGCCAGATCGGTGCTCTCGGAGCCGAAGCACTCCTATACCAAACAGCTTATCGCGGCCGTTCCTACTATAGACCGGCGGCATGAACGTTTCGAGCTGGATGCGCGCCAGGTCCCCTCGCTCGTGCGTCCGCTGGGGTTTGAGCCGGGCCCGGCCAATTGGCAGCAATTCGGGCCGGATCATAGAGCACGGGTGGAAGTGTGATGATTGTCGCCCAAGGATATGAAAGGCCGGAGGGACGGCCCATCGCTGCCTTCCAAACGGAGGCGTAGTTGATCGACCATGATCTCTTCTCCCGCGCATTCGCCCCGCTCGAAGCGGCCGTGGCCGCATCGCGCATTCCGGGCGGCGTGCTCGGCATAGTTGACGGGGACGGCGAACGCATCGTCCGGGCAATCGGCTCAGCCCAAGTCGTGCCCAAGATACGGCCGATGCATGTCGGGACATGGTTCGACCTGGCATCCCTGACCAAAGTCATCTTCACCACGTCGCGTATCCTGGCGCTGGCGGAAGAAGGCGTCATCGACCTCGACGCGCCGCTGATTTCCGTCTTGCCCGACCTTCGCCAATATGACGAAAAAGCCTGGGAACGGAACGTAACGTTTCGCCAGTGTCTCGGCCATCAGACACCGTTTCCCGCCGTCGCGCCAATCTACACCTATGGGCGTGACCCCGAGCTGCTGCGCGCCTTCATCCTGCAGCGCGAATGGCAGGCTGGCGAGCCGGTCTATTCCGATATCAACTTCATCCTGCTCGGCTTCGTCCTGGAGCGCCTGTCTGGCAAGACCATTCGCGACATAGATCCCGGTCCGGGCTTCGCGTTCTCCGCCGAACCGGATCAAGCGGCGGCGACCGAAGACTGCACATGGCGCCATCGCGTGCTCTGCGGCGAAGTCCACGACGACAATTGCTCGGCCTTGCAAGGTGCCGGTCACGCCGGCCTGTTCGGAACGGCGGCTTCGGTCCTCGACTTTGCGCAAGGGCTGCTGGACGGGAGCGGCGCATCCGAGCGTTCGATCGCGCTGATGCGCACGCCCTTGTCGGCAACCCGCACCCATGGCTGGGAGCGACCCTACGAAGGCTGGTCCGGCGGCCGGTTTTGCAGCCCCGAAACCATCGGGCATACCGGCTTTACCGGTGTCGGGCTGTGGGTCGACTTCGACAAAGGCAGAGCCTGGACCTTGCTCACCAACCGGATCCATCCGACACGTCATTTCAACAGCGGGATCGCAGCGCTTCGCCAAGCGGTCGGCGATCTCGTCAACGGAGCCTGACAACCATGAATCCGAAAAATGGCGAACCCGTGTGGGCCGTCGGCCTGATGACCGGCACCGTGCTGGACGGCAATATCGATGTCGCGCTGATCAAGACCGACGGCGAACGGATTGACGACTTCGGCATCTACACCCTGGCCCCCTACCCGCGGTCGATCCGGACCTTGCTGGAAGAGACGCTGCGGCAGGCAAGGAGCTGGAATTTCACAGGGCCGGAACCGGCAATCTTCCACGAAGCAGAGGAAGCGCTGACGCGCGCCCAGTCCGCGGCGGTCAAGGATCTGGTCGAAAGCCACGGGCTGACGATGGCCGATATAGGGGTCGTCGGCTTCCACGGCCAGACCGTGCTGCACCGTGCCCCGCAAGTGGGCCGACTGGGCCAGACCCGCCAGCTCGGCGACGGCGAGCTGATGCATGCCATCCTTGGCACCAGGGTCGCCTATGACTTCCGCTCGGCCGACATGCGCGCCGGCGGCCAGGGCGCGCCGCTGTCGGCCGCCTATCACGCCGCGCTGCTGCTCGAAGCCGACGCCACCGGCGACACGGCGGTGCTCAATCTCGGCGGCGTCGCCAACATCACGTGGTGGGACGGCAAGGACAATGTTGTTGCCTTCGACACCGGGCCCGCCAACGCACCGCTGAACGATTTCATCAAATCGAAGGGGCTCGGCGAAATGGACCGCGACGGCGCCCTTGCCCGCGCCGGCACGGTCGACGAGGCACGGCTGGCCAAGCTCCTGCAGCATCCGTATTTGACCAAACCCTATCCGAAATCGCTGGACCGTTTCGATTTCGGCGCCTCGATGGCGGACGGAATGAACGCCGAGGATGGCGCAGCCCTGCTGACGGCCTTCACCGCGGCCGCCGTCGGCAAGGCGCTCGATCTTCTGCCGCGCCGGCCGAAGCGGCTGGTGGTCAGCGGTGGCGGTCGACACAACCCAACGATCATGGCCATGCTTGCCAGCCGCGCTGGCGTCGAAGCGGTTCCGGCCGAGGCGCTTGGCTGGAAGGGCGATGCGGTGGAGGCGGAGTGTTTTGCGTTCCTGGCAGTGCGCGTGCTCAGAGGCTTGCCGATCAGCTTCCCCAGTACGACCGGCGTGCCCCAGCCGATGCGCGGCGGACGCCTTGCCGGCTAACTAAGCCAACAATTTCTTCTGCAGGAAGACACGGCTGCGGCCAATGGGGAAATCGGCAAGCACGCCGAAGGGCAAATAGCCCTGGCGCTCATAGGCCTTGGCGGCCTTGGGATTGAACGTGTCGATCCAGGCGCCGTGACAGTCGCGCGCGATCGCCTCCCTCTCGGCCGCCTCGAGCATCCTGCCAGCCATGCGGTGACCGCGCAGTTTTTCATCGACCCAGAGCCATTGCACATAGAGCCAGCCCCAGGCTGTATATCCGGAGATGCCGGCGACAATAGCGCCGTGCTCGTCGCGCACGAACACGGCCAATGCCTTCCTGCAGGAGGCGCCGACATCACTGTCGTTGAACGCCGCAAGCCGCTCTCCGAGAAAAGCCAGCTCGTGCGGCAAGGGATCGGCGGTTGTCTCAAGCGTTGTATCGTCCATCCACCAAGCATCTATCGAAGGACGGGGCCGAGACGCAAGACTTGCTGCGCTATAGCTTCGGCGAACGCCACGCCGCTGCAACAGCAGCGATCAGCATGAGCAAGGCTGCAACCACCGCCGACGCCGCAAGACCGAATGTGGAATAAAGCGGTCCGAACGCCGTGGTGCCGACGAACACCGCGAGATAGGTCACCGCGCTGTTCAAGCCCATGATCGTGCCGCGCCGCGCAGGATCGAGCGCGGACAGGCGCATCACCAGGACGTTCAGCCCGAAATGATTGGCAAGGCCCCAGACGGCTATCATCGCTATAGTCAGATGGAAACTACTGCTCGCCGCGGCAATCGCGACATAGACGGCCGCGACGAGCAGGTAGGCAAATGGCATGACACGCCGCGCGCCCAGGCGGTCGATAACGCCGTCAAGAAGTGCCGCCGCACCAAATCCGGCGCCATAAGCGAGCGCGGCCAGCCCGTTGGCGCTGACCGGCCGTCCCAAGCCATTGTGAAGGTGATCGCCAAGATAGCCATAGACACCGTAGAACGCGGTCATGAATGCGGCGCAGGCAACCAGAAGCGGCACTATGCCGGGGACGCTCAAGGCGCCCAGCGGCGTCGGCGCCGGGCCGCTCTTCCTGACATCGCTCAGCGACGTCAGCGCCAGGCTTGCCAATGCGAGTGCTGCGAGCACCGCGACCGCCGCGAAAACGGCGCGCCAATGCACCAGGTCGGCAAGTACGGCCGACAGCGAAACCCCGGCGACCATGCTCAGCGTCCAGCCGGTCAGCACGACGCCTATGGTGCCGCTTTCGCGGCCGGGCGGTGCAATCGCGGCGGAGCTGGCGTAGATTGCCGGCATGGCGACACCTGCAGCGATGCCGGCGAGAAGCTGGGCCGCGACCAGCGCCGTCACCGTCGGCGCAGCAGCGCTGGCGACGAGCGCTATCGCCAGCAGCAGCAACGCTCCTTGCAGCATGCGGCGGGCACCAAGCCGGTCGATATAGCGCGCCAGGAACAAGGCGCTCGCCGACGTCCCGAGCCCGAACGCGGCGGACGCGATCATAACCGCCGGCACGCTTGTGCCGAAGGACTCGGCCACCGCCGGTGCGATCGGACCGAGCACCAGCGAGTTCGAGCCGATCACGGCAATGCATCCGGTGAGGAGGTAAGCGAGCGCCGGGATAGGCGGCCTTGCCGTAAATGTGGCGACTTGATCAGTGTTCGACATATGGCAATAATGGCCGTATTAAATTCTGCATCAATCGGGAATTTTAATATGGACGAAGAAACAGATGGCATTCCGCAGAACAGGCCCGCCGCCCGCGATATCGATGCAACCGACCGAAAAATATTAGGCGTTCTGGTCGACGACGCCACGATCAGCTATGCCGAGCTCGGCGACCGCGTCGGCCTTTCACCGCCGGCAGCCCATGAACGCGTCAAGCGCCTGCGGCGCAGCGGCGCCATCCGCAACACCGCGGTCATCATCGATCCCAAGGCGGTGCACAAGCCGCTGCTTGCCTTCGTCCATATCGACACAAAGGGGTGGGGAAAGACGCCGGAGCTGATGGCAATCTCCGAACACCCCGAAGTCGAGGAGATCCATTCGGTGGCCGGCGACACATGCATGCTGATCAAGGTCCGCACCGAGGACACGCGGGCGCTCGAGGGCCTACTGTCGCGCCTCTACGAAACACGCGGCGTCACCTCGACGCGAAGCTACGTCGTGCTCTCGACTTATCTCGAGCGGCCGGTGCAGCCGGGGATTACGACGGAGTGGCCGACGCCCCGGCACATGGCCAAGCCGCTTTATTAGCTCAAACGGTCCTCATTAGCTCAAACGGTCCTCACGCGTATCCAAAGTCGAACCGGAAACGTCTTAGGCACTGCATCCTGTGGTCATCCGTCGGGCCGGTTCGTTTGCGCCGGTTCTTGGATCCGACGGGATGCCTGTTGCGCACCGGAGACACGCGATGAGAAAATTGATCGTAGGCAGCTTCATTTCGCTGGACGGCGTCATCGAAGCACCAATGGAATGGGCGTCACCGTTCTTCGACGAGGAGATGAAGGAACACTCCTATGAAAAGGCCGGCGAGGCGGATTTTTTCCTGCTCGGCCGCGTCACCTATGAAATGTTTTCGGCGCGTTGGCCGCAGGTCAAAGGCAGCAAGTACATGGACCGCATGAACGGGCTCAAGAAGCTCGTCGCGTCGCGCAGCCTCAAGGAAGTGAGCTGGAACGCATCGCTGATCGAAGGGGACGTCGCTGCCGAAATCGCCAGGATCAAGCAGCAAACCGGCGGCAACATATTGAAGTACGGAGTGGGCAATCTCGACCAGACGCTGCTCGCCAACAGGCTTGTCGACGAGTATCAGCTCTCGATCGTGCCGACCCGCGTCGGCCATGGCAAACGCGCTTTCCAGGATGTCGACCCGTCCCTGGTCAGGCTGGAGCTTATAGATACGCACCGTTTCAAGAACGGCGTCATTACGTTGACCTATGTCCCGCTATGATCCGTATGCCATGAAGATGCAGCCAAGACTTGACCCGACCGGGCTTTTCGACGTCCGCTACGCCGGTTTTCTGGAGACAGTCGCGCATTTGCGTGGACGGCTGCACCGCTACTGTGCACGCATGACCGGTTCGACGCTCGACGCCGAAGACGTCATGCAGGAGGCGCTGTTCGAGGCCTATCGGAAGATCGAGAAGCTGGACGATGCGAGTGCTCTTGGCCCTTGGCTGTTTCGCATTGCACATAATCGCTGCATCGATTTCCTGCGAAGCCGGCAGGTGCGTCGGCATGCGGAGGCCAATTTCGTCGAAGACGAGATCGTCCTGCCGGTCGAGCGGGCCGGCAAGGGCGCGGATCGCGCGATCGAACGGCTGGTGATCCACCTGCCGCCCAAGGAACGCGCCTGCGTCCTGCTCAAGGATGTCTTCGACCATTCGCTGGAAGAGATCGCCGATCTCGTCGGCTCGACCGTGGGTGGTGTCAAGGCTGCGTTGAGCCGTGGCCGCTCGAAATTAGCCGCCTTGTCAGGCGAGCCAATCGTCCGTTCGGAGCCCCAGCGCGATCCGGAACTCCTGGAATTGCTCAGCCGCTATGTCGAACTGTTCAACCGCCGCGACTGGGACGGCGTGCGGGCGCTGACCAGCGCCGACGCACAATTGCGGGTCGCGGATTGCTTCACCGGCAGGCTGTCGGAATCACCTTACTTCGTCGAATATGAAAGAGCCTCGACGACATGGAAGATGGCGACTGGCGAGATCGATGGCGAGGCGGTGCTGCTCGTGCTCCACCATGGCGAAGATGGTTGGAAGCCTGCTCATCCGGTTCGGATCGAAGCCGCCGGCGGGACCATAAATCGCATCGCCGATTACTATGCCTGCCCCTGGATCATGCCGGCGGCTGGTGCGGTGGTCGTTTCCAGGCCGGCCTAACCAGCAGCAGGACATGCAAGTGGCCGGCATCAACCTCAATGAAATGGGATCGACGCCGGACAAGACATAGGCGGCTTACTGAAGCTTCGCCTGCAAGGCGTTGACATCATCCGTGGTCATTTCGCCGTCGGTCGTCACCTTGCCATCGACGATCTTCCAGAGGCGGAACGGGCCGGTGATGTCGCCGTATTTGTCGAAGGCGACCGGGCCGATGACGCCTTCGTAGCGGATCGGCTTGCCATCCTTGATCAGGCCGAGCGCCTTGGCGAACTCGTCTTTGCCGGCATAGATCGGCGTGCCGGCCGGGTCGACCGCCTTGTACATCGCGTCCTTGATCTTGGCCGGATCCTCGGAGCCGGCAATGGCGATGGCCAAGCCGACGATGGCGCCGGCATCATACGACCGGTCGGCCGCCGGGTTCGACGGTTCGATGCCCGAAAATTCCTTGTAGTTCTTGGTGAAATACTCGGTCGATGCGGTCGGGCTGGTGCCGGAGGAAGTGCCGTACGCATCCTTCAGGTAATCCGAGCCAACGGATTCGATGAAGTCCGGGCTGTTCATGCCGTCATTGAGCAGGAATTTCTGGACACCGCCCTGCGAAATCCAGGTGCGGGCGATTGTTGCGCCGTCGACGGGCGTGCTGACGAGATAAAGCCCGTCGGGCTCGCCGGCCATCGCCGCCGTCACTTCCGAGGCATAGCTCGACTGCTTTTCATTGTAGGGCGTGTCGGAGACGATGGTGCCGCCGAGTGCCTTATAGGCGCGCGAAAATTCCGCCACCATGTTGACGCCGAAGTCGTTGTTGACGTGGATGACCGACAGCTTCTTGAAGCCTTTGTCGATGGCATATTTGGCGGCAGCGACGCCCTGCAGTGCGTCCGAGGTGATGGTGCGGAAGAAGATGCCGTTGGTCTTGCCATCGCGTCCGAGCGCCGTCAGCGTCGGCGACGAAGAGGCTGGCGACACCTGGACGATCTTGGCCGGAGCGGTGACCGAGGTCAGGATCGGGATCGACACCGAGGAGATGATGCCGCCGATGATCACCGGCACCTTCTTGACCTGCACGAGTTGTGTTGCGGCATCGACCGCGATGTTGCCCTGGCTCTGGCTGTCGCGGGTGTCGGTCGCGAGATCGCAGCCGCGCACGCCGCCGGCATCGTTGATATCGCGGAAGGCCATCTCGACCGACTTGGCGCCGGCCTGTCCGTATTCGCCGGCCGGACCGGTCAATTCCATGACGAGGCCGACGGTGATCTTGCAATCGGCGGCTTGCGCTGTGCCGGCCGCTGTCAGCAGAGCGAGCGCGGTGGTGATCTGAAGTATGGTCTTTGTCATTGTCGTTCCCCTTTCGTTGCACGACTCTCATTGATGTCATGAGCCTGTTCAGCCTTCCGCCACCTGCAGCCAGGTTTCATGCAGATGTCGCCATTCGACGCCGTTGGGCGCCGATGAGCTGGTGGTGAAAACGGCACTCGAGCGGCGGCGGCTGTGCTTGCCGGCGCGCTGCTGTGCTTCGATGTAACAGACGACGATCATGTCGCCTTGTTGCCAGCCGGCCCGGATTTCCTCGATCGAGATACTGAAATCGCCGTCGCAGCTGGCGCGGCTTGCCCTGACATGGTCGAGCACCGCGTCACGATCGAGGACCTGGCCATCCGGCGCAACCATGCAGAAACCTTCGCCCATGACGCGTTCGAACCGCCTGAAATCTGCATTGTCCGCACTCGCCGCATTGAACCAGTCTACGAAGAAGCGGTGGAGATCGACCACCTCGACGCTGGCGCGGGAAAGCAAGGAGGGCTTTTCGTCCATGGCCGCGTTCATTTCCTGCCCGCATTCAAATTGTAGTGCATGATCGAGCCGTGGCGGCCGTGGCGGTCGCGTTCCAACGTGTAGACATCACCCAATGGCCCACGGCTTTGCGCGATCACGGCAGCGATCCTCGCCCGGTCGTCGGCATCGAGCGCGACGTCCATGATTCTGGCATTGGCAAGGGCGTGCGCCTGGTTGCGGGCGCCGACGATGACGGCCGCCACTTGCGGCTGCTCCAGCACCCAGGCGCTGGCGATGGTGGCGATATCGACGCCGTGGCGGTCGGCGACGGCCTTCAGTGTGCGAAGCAACTCCTGGAAAGGCTCCCAGCCACCAAAGTCGTCAATGATCAGCTTGTATTTGACCAGCGATCGGTTTTCGAGCGGCGTCTGCGGCTCGGCAGCGCCAAGCCATTTTTCGCTGAGGAAGCCGCCCGCCACCGAACCGTAGCAGAGGAAACTGACGCCATGCCGGCTGGCGAGCGCTGCAAGGCTGTTGGCTGGCCGCTGGTCGAGCACCGAGTATTGCAATTGTTGGCTGACCAGCGGCACGCCGGCGGCCAGGATCTCGGCCAACCGCGGCGTGTCGAAGTTCGTGGTGCCGATGTTGCGCACCTTGCCTTCCCTGCGAATTTCGTTGAGCCAGCCCATCGCTTCGACGTAGCCGGGCAGCGCATAGTCCCACCAGTGGAACTGCACGAGATCGAGCCGCTCGGTCTTCAGCCGCCGCAGCGACTGCTCGACGATGCCTCTGATGTAGTCGCGGCTGATATTGGAAAGCCTTTCCAGGTCAGGCACCAGCTTGGTGTGCACCTTCATTTTGGTGGCAGCGTCGAGGCCACGCTCATTGGCAAGGCGCAGGCGCGCCGCGCCGATCAGCTCTTCGACACCGGTATAGATATCGGCGCAATCATAGGTCCTGATGCCGGCGTCGAAGGTGGCGATCAGGTCAGTTACCGCCTGTTGGCGGTCGATCGCGCCGTGCCCGCCGGCAAGCTGCCAGCCGCCGCGAATAACGCGCGAGATCGTATAGCCGGGGCTGAGCTCGAAAGCCTTGGCGGTCATCTCCGGTCATTCTCCTTCGGCAGCGGCACCGCCGTCGTTTCGGCATGGCTGAACCGCCGCTTGCCGGTCCTGACGATCCGGAGCCGGCTGGCACAATTGGGATCCGGACAAGCGATCTCGGCGTCCGACGTCATCCAGTCGTTCCTGTGGGTCGGGCGCTGCTTTGCGGCCAGAAGCGGCAACACTGCCGCAATGGAATAGATCGAGAAACCTTGCCCCGCCGGCATCGACAGCATCTCGCCCTTCAACTCGAAGTAGTCGCCGGGCTTGGCGCCGCAATAGATCGGCTTGCCCTCGGGGATAACCGCCTCGACGCGAAGGTCGAAGAGTTCGAAACTGTCGTCGGTCTCAGCCATTCAGATCTCCACCCGGGTGAAGGTGATGTCGCAGGCACCGTTGCGACGGATCACGCCACAAGCGGCTGCGAATTTATCGCGATCCTCAGGCACCACCTGCGCGACGACGCTTCCGGCAAGCCAGCCGATCGGGAACAGCAGGCGTGCACCCGCTCCGTAGAACAGGCCGACGTCAAAGATGGCATTCGGGTTGCCGCCCCACATGCGCGGCGGCACGTAGGACAACACGATGTCGCCCGGCTGCGGCGTCAGCGTTGCGTTCTCCGCCGGCAAGGGCCTGGCATAGGTTTGGCCCTCAAGTTCGGCTGATGGAACCGGGCAGGAGATTTCCGGCCCCGTCCACATAGCATGGATGCCCGCAACGACGCGCGGCTGCTCGAGATACGCCAGCAGGAAGGCAGCGTTGTCGGGCGCCTTTTCAGGCAACAGCAGCGCGGTCACGGAAAGCATCGAGTGTGGCTCGGTGATGTTGATGCCAGGCACCGTCATGCCCTCAATCCTTCCTTGCTTGTGGATTGGAGCTTGTCGCGCAGAAAGGCGAAGGGCCGGCTGATGTCGGCCACCAGCGCCTCGCGCGCCGCTTGCGCATCCTGCCTGGAAAGCGCTGCGACGATGCTGCGGTGGTAGTGGGCCGTATCGACCTCGCCGGCGTCGGAGAAGGCGTAAATGGCAACGCGGATGCAAGGCCCGGATTGCAACCACAGGCTCTCGATCATCGGGATCAGCACGGCGGAACCGCAGCAACGGTAGATCTCGAAATGGAAGCTCTGGTTGAGCGTGGCCTCGCGGTCGATATCCTTCTTGTGCTTCAGCGCCCGCATCTCGTCCCACTCGCCGAGCATGGCTTCGACCGAAGCGATCTGGCGCGGGTTCATGCGCGCGGCGGCCAGCGCGATCGCTTCGCCCTCGATCAGAGAGCGGGCGCGCAAGAGGTCGTCGATGCGCTCCAGCGTGATCGGCGGCACGCGCACCGAACGGTTGGGAAGCGCCTCCAGTGCCTTCTCGGTGATCAGCCGTCCGAGCGCCTCGCGCACCGGCATGGTGCTGGTGACCAGCGCGTCGGCGAGGCCGCGGATGGTCAGAACCTGGCTTGGCTCGAAAAGCCCGCCGATCAAGGCGCGGCGCAGCTCCGAATAGACGCGATCCTGCACGGTCTCGCGGCCGACCGGCGTAAGCTGGGCTGCGATCATCTCATTGTTCTTTTCGATGGCGGCCTTCTGCATAGGCAATCCCGGTCTTGGCCGTTTTCGGCTTGCGGAAGAAATTAAAGCCGAATAGCGTGATCAAAGCAAGCGTGATCACAAATCAAATCAGAGGCGACGAAGATCGCTTTTCGGCCAGAGGAATTGATGAGCGACACGACGGAACGGCAGGAGGAGATCCGTACGCCGGTCCTCACGGCCAGGAACGTCCTCAGACGCTTCGGCGGCCTGGTCGCGGTCAACAATGTCTCGTTCGACGTCCGGCCGGGCGAAATACTTGGCCTTATCGGCCCGAACGGCGCCGGCAAAACCACGATGTTCGACCTGCTCGCCGGCAGCATTCTGCCGACCAGCGGCGAAATCCTCCTCAACGGCGTATCGGTGTCGGGGGAAGCTGCCCATCGCCGCATTGGCCGCGGCCTTGGCCGCACGTTCCAGATCCCCCGGCCCTTGCCTAACCTGACGCTGATCGAAAACGTCATGCTGGCCGCGCAAGGGCAGGCCGGAGAAAAACTGCTCGCCAATTTCCTGACGCCCCGGCGGGTCGCTGCCGAAGAAAGGGCTGCCGAGACAAGAGCCGTCGAACTGCTCGAACTCGTCACGATCGCTCACCTCGCGCACGAACCTGCGCGCGTGCTTTCAGGCGGCCAGCGCAAGCTGCTCGAGTTGGCCCGCGTGATGATGGCCGACCCGGCGATCATCCTGCTCGACGAGCCGGCGGCCGGGGTCAACGCAACCCTGCTCGAGATCATTATAGACCGCATCCGCGACATCAATGCGCGCGGCATCACCTTCCTGCTGATCGAGCACAATATCGACATGGTGACGCGGCTTTGCCACCGCGTGCTGGTCATGGCGAGCGGCCAGCTTCTGTGCGAAGGCACCCCGGGGGAGGTGGCGCGCGATCCGCGCGTCATCGAGGCCTACCTCGGAGGCACGGCATGAGCCAAAAGGTACTCGATGTCCGCGATCTCGAAGCCGGCTACGAGCCTGGCGTTCCGATCGTGCGCGGCGCTTCGATCACCGTCGACCAGGGCGAGATCGTCGTCGTTCTCGGTCCCAACGGCGCCGGCAAGTCGAGCCTTATCAAGGCCATCGCCGGCCTTGTCCCGATCACCGGCGGCACGGTGCTGCTGGACGGCAAGAATATCACGGCGTCGCCCGCTCACATCATGGTCCGCCTTGGCCTTGCCTTCGTGCCACAGACAGAGAACATCTTCCCGCTGATGTCGGTCGAGGACAATCTCAGGGTCGCCTGCGGCATCCTGAGGCCGCGCGAGGTCCCAGCCCGCATCGAGGAAATGTATGCGGCCTTTCCCGATCTCGCCCGTCAGCGCAGAACGGCCGCGGGCAATCTGTCGGGTGGACAGCGGCAGATGCTGGCCGTCGCCCGGGCGTTGATCGTCCATCCCAAGGTGTTGGTGCTCGACGAGCCGTCGGCCGGCCTGTCGCCGAAATTCGTGGCGATGGTGTTCGAGATGCTGGCCGGCATCCGAAAGTCCGGCGTCACCATCCTGCTGGTCGAACAGAACGCCAAGGCAGCGCTTGCCATTGGAGACCGCGCCTATGTGCTGGTCGAGGGCAAGGAGCGGCACCAGGGCGTCGCCTCCGAGCTCTGGAACGACCCGGTCGTCGCTGAACTCTATCTTGGCCAGCGCCGCCTCGACCTTGGACAAGGAAGCGCGGCATGAACCTGCAATTCGTCATCGACGGACTGCTGGCAGGGTCGATGATCGGCCTCGGCGCCATCGGCGTGACACTCACCTATTCGATCCTGCGCTTCTCGAACTTCGCCCATGGCGACTTCATGGCCTGGGGCGCCTATGCGACGCTCGCCGTGGTTGGCGCCATTGGCGCGATTTTCGGCAAGATCGCGCCGATCGCGCCCCTCTCCTTCGGTTGGCCGCTGATCGTCGCGCTCGTCATCGGCATGGCGGCCACCGGCCTGCTGGCGCTGGCGCTCGACATGGTGCTGTTCGCGCGGCTGCGGGCTAAGGGCCAGGCGATCATCGTGGTGATGGCGAGCTTCGGCGCCTCGATGGCGCTGAGAAGCCTGCTCGAATTCATCTTCACCTCGCGTCCGACCTATTTCAGCCGGGGGATCCAGATCGCCATGCCGATAGGTTTCGGCATCCGCATCACCCCGGACCAGATCGCGCTGCTGCTGCTGACCGCCGTGCTGGTGCTCGGCGTGCATCTCCTGATGACGCGGACCCAGACCGGCCGCTCGATGCAGGCATTGAGCCAGAACGCGGCACTTGCGCGCATCGTCGGCATCGACGTCGCCAGGGTGGTGCGCGTCACCTGGATCATCGGCGGCGCGCTGGCCTGCGTCGCCGGCGTCATGATCGGCATTCTCATCCAGATCCGCCCGTTCATGGGTTTCGAGATGCTGCTGCCGATGTTCGCGGCCGCCATCCTCGGCGGCATCGGCAGCGTGCCCGGCGCCGTTCTCGGCGGCCTGATCATCGGCATGGCCGAAGCGGCTGCCGTGCAATTGATCGGCGCCGAATGGCGGGCAGCCGTCTCGTTCATCATCCTGATGGCGGTGCTGTTCGTGCGGCCCATCGGCCTTTTCGGAGTGAGGGAACGCTGATGGATCTGCTCGGCTACGGCGCCTTCTTCCTGACCACCGCGCTGATCTTTTCGCTCATCACGCTCGGGCTCAATCTGCAATGGGGGCTGACCGGGCTTTTCAATGTCGGGGTCGCCGGCTTCGTTGCCATCGGCGCCTACACCTCGGCGCTGCTGACCACGCCCGACGATGCCGCGCGCCTGGGCGGCTTCGACCTGCCGATCCTTATCGGCTGGCTTGGCGCCATGCTGTTGGGCGGCGTCGCCGCCGCCATCACCGGCATTGCCACGCTACGTCTGAGATCGGACTATCTGGCGATCACTACTTTCGGCGTCGCCGTCGTCGTGCAACTGGTAGCGCTCAATGCCCAGAAGCTGACCGGCGGGCCGTTCGGCATCGGCTTCATTCCGCGTCCGTTCGGCGGTCTTGCCGAAACGCCGTTGCTGTTCAACCTTTCGAACCTTGCGATCGTCTCGGTGGTGACGCTGATCGTCTATCTCGCGCTGGAGCATCTGTCGCGCAGCCCATGGGGGCGCGTGTTGAAGGCGCTTCGCGAGGATGAGCGGGCCGCGATATCCCTAGGTAAAAGCGCGCGGTTCTACCGCGTCCAGGCCTTTGCCGTCGGTGGCGCCATCATGGGGCTTGCCGGTGCGCTGCAGGCGCATTTCACCGGCTTCATCGCCCCGGACAATTATTTGCCGGCGCTGACTTTCCAGGTCTGGGTGATGCTGATCGTCGGTGGCTCGGGCAGCAACATCGCCGCCGTCATCGGCAGCATCCTGGTCTGGGCGATATGGGCCGGATCGGGAGCCTTGACCAGTATGTTGTTCTCGCCGGAACAGCAGGCCCGCGCCGCTTCGCTGCAGATCGTCGCCATCGGCGTGATGCTGTGCGTCATCCTTCTGGTCAGGCCGAACGGCCTGTTTGGCGACAGGCCGCGGCGTCCAAGGTTCGGCAAGCGTGCACGCGTGGCCCCGAGCGAGAGCGGCTCATGAACGCTGTGACCCGGCCGCACGGCGTTTCCCTTTGGCATGCCGTCAGCCGCAGTCGCCGCGACCGGCCCACCCTCGAAGGCGCACTCGATGTCGATCTGGCAATTGTCGGCGGCGGGTTTTCAGGCCTTTCCACCGCGCTGCACAGTGCCGAGAAAGGCATCTCGGTTGCCGTCCTCGAGGCGGAAATCATCGCCTGGGGGGCAACCGGCAGGAATGCCGGCTTCGTCGTGCCGAATTTCGCGAAAAGAGACCCCGACGATATCATTGCCCAGCTCGGGCCCGAGCGCGGCGAACGCCTTGTCGATTTCGCCGCCGGCAGCGCCGACCTCGTCTTCGACCTGATCAGGCGGCATGCCATCGAATGCGATGCCGTCCAGAGCGGCTGGATACAACCAGCCCATTCACCGGCCGCTTTGCAAAAGACCAGATCGCGCGCCGAACAATGGGCACCACGCGGAAGGCCGGCTGTTGCGCTGGATAGACAGGCGGTCGAAGAGCTGACCGGCGTTCGCGGTTATCTCGGCGGCTGGATCGACAGATCGGGTGGCGTCCTCAATCCGGTCGAATATGCGCGCGGATTGGCCGACGCGGCGGAAAAGGCCGGAGCGCGCATCTTCGAGCATACGCGTGTCGCGTCGATCGATCACATAGGCGATGGTTGGGCTTTGAAGACGGCCTCCGGTTCGGTACGCGCAGGAAAGGTGCTGGTCGCCACCAACGCCTATGGCGGAGCGCTGGATCGCGCGTTGCAGCGAACCTATTTCCCGCTGAAAATCTTCCAGATCGCGACAGCGCCGCTGCCGCGCGAAATACGCACTCGCCTGCTTCCTGGCGGGCAAGGCGTCGGCGACACAAGACGCAATCTCTTCACCTTCCGCTTCGACGGCGAAAACAGGCTGATCACCGGCGGCATGCATGTTTTTGGCCCCGGTGCCGACACGCGGGTGCCGCGGGCGATCTGGCGGCGGCTTGCCGGGCATCTCGATCTCCCGGACATCCCGCCGCTTGAATACAGCTGGTCGGGGATGGCCGCCGTCGAGCCCGACTTCCTGCCGCACCTCGTCGATCTCGGCCTCGGCCTGATCGCGGGCTTTGCCTGCAACGGGCGCGGCATCGCCATGACCACGAGCATGGGCAAGGTGCTTGCGGATTGGGCTGATGGAACAAAGCCTCAGGATTTGCCGCTGCCGTTTGCGCCGCCGTCGCCGATCCCGTTCCATAGCCTGATGCGGCATGCACCAAACATGGTGCTCCCCTGGAGCATGCTGCGCGACCGGCTGGATGGCTGATCGACGTGCGTCTCCGGCCGCCGTCCTGATACCCGAACTGCTAGACTCGCCCACATCATGTTGTTAACGACAGCGGATGAAGCAGAACTATCTTTATCTCATCATCGGCGCTTTGGCCGTCGCCGTTATTGCGTTGGGGATTTACGTTTATCGCGAGGAGACTAGGCCGAAAGGCGTGGAACTTCGCATCGACGATTCCGGCATTTCAGTTCAGGAAAAATAGACCGCGTAGTCCTGTTGCCCGACTTTGCACTGGAAGTCGTCTTGTACCGCCTCACCCCAACTCCAACGTCGTTATCGCAAAAACTCCGGACTGCATGAGCTGCGGCGCCTTTCCGTTGTACATCCGAGCCGTCTCGAAGCCCGGTTGAAGGCCTGCGGACGACAGCAAGTCTGCAAATTGCCGGCTGGTTTCGGGAACGTCGAGATGGACGTTTCCGGGACCGGACATGTGCGCGAGCGCGGCGAAGAGATGGCTTGCCGCGTCCAGGCTGTCGGCAAAGAGCGGGCCGATCTTGCAGCCGTCCCGGCATTGGCGCGCGACGCCGTATCCCGCAATGGCGCCGTGCTTGAGGATCGCAAGCGCCATATGCGGCGGGCGCAGCCAGTGTTCCAGGAAGGATCGCCTCGGGCCGGGAAAGAAGCGGCGGTCATAGTCCAGTATGTCCGGCACGAGTTCCGGCCCTATGGCGCGAATGTCGTTGCCGACGGCTGCCGGGACATTGGGCGACCCCATGAACCGGATCGTCCGGTAGGCCGGTGCAAAACCCATGCTGCGGTAGTTGGCCTGCTGTTCGACAACGCCGTCGAGGCCGATCGTGCGGTTGCCGAGCCGCGCCATGCCGGCATCCCAAACTGCCTTGCCGTGGCCTTGGCCACGCCTGTCCGGCCGGCAGATGTAGAGGCCGATGAAGCCGAAACCGTCGCCATAGGCAACGGCCGAAATGCCGGCCGCCATCTCGCCATCGATAAAGGCGCCGATGAAGCCCTGCGGGTCGGCTGCCTGGAACAACGCGGCATCGTTAAGGCCGGGATTCCAGCCTTCCGCCGCCGCCCAATCGACAAGGGTTTGCACTTCTTCACGTGCGAGCGTTCGGATCGTTCGGGGCATTGCGATCACTCGGCGGCGCCAGGCGCGAAGGATTTCAACGCGCCATGATAAGACTTTGCCAACGGGCTTGCATAGGCGCCGCGCTTGGATGTCGTCAGGCCAAGGGCGATCAATGCCTCGGCCTGTTTCACGGCAGCGCCCACGCCGTCGATGACCGGAAGCCCGAATTCCCGCTGCAGCGCCGCCGCCAGATCGGCCATGCCGGCACAGCCGAGCACGATCGCCTCGGCGCGATCCTCGTCGATGGCGCGCGCAATCTCGTTGCGCAGCCTGAGCAGTGCGTCGGACGCCGTATCTTCGAGGGCAAGAACCGGGATGTCGGCGGCGCGCACACGCGCGCGCCCTGCCATGCCATAGCGCTGCACCAACCCTTCGACCGGCACGCGCGAACGTCCGGTGGTGGTGACGACGGTGAAGCGCTGGGCGATGAACGAGGCCGTGCTGAGCGATGCCTCGCAAATGCCGATGACCGGAATGTTGGCCATGGCGCGCGCGGCATCGAGGCCGGTGTCGTCGAAACAGGCAATGATCGCGGCTTGCGCGCCCGAGCGTTCGCCGGCGGCGATCTCGACCAGCAGGCCGGGCACGGCAAGTGCTTCATCGTAATAGCCTTCGATCGATACAGGTCCCATCGACGAGGTGACGGCAACGATCTTCGTCGATTGAGCAGCGACCGATCGGGCCGCCGCCGCGATAGTGTCGGTCATGCTGGCGGTGGTGTTTGGATTGACGACGAGGATCTGCACTGTCAGGCACGCTCGCGGCGGCGGCCGACATAGACGATTGCGCCGAGCGTCAGCAGGATCACCAGGAAGGAAAACACGGTCGTCACGGTGCCCAGCGCATAGAGCACCGGCGTCGTGACATTCGTCGTCATGCCGTAGATTTCGAGCGGCAACGTGTTGAACGTGCCCGAGGTCATCAGCGTGCGGGCGAACTCGTCATATGACAGAGTGAAGCCGAACAGGCCGACGCCGATCAGGCTGGGCGCGATCATCGGCAGCACGACATGGGCAAAGGTCTGCCACGACGATGCTCCGAGATCGCGCGCGGCTTCCTCATAGGCTGGCGAGAACCGGTTGAAGACAGCAAACATAATCAGCACGCCGAAAGGCAAGGTCCAGGTCAGATGGGCGCCGAAAGCGGAGGTGTACCAGGCGGGGCGGAAGCCGATCTGCTGGAAGACGACGCCGATGCCGAGACTGATGATGATCGACGGCACGACCAGGCTGGCGACGGCCAGATAGAACAGTGCGGTTGCGCCGCGAAATTTCTGCCGGAAGGCCAGGCCGGCGAGCAGCGACACGGCGACAGTGACGACCATCACCATCAGGCCAAGGACGAGCGAGCGTTTGAAGCTGCCGCCGAAGTCGCCGACCGCCTGGCGCTCGAACAAATTGGCGAACCAGTGCAGCGACACGCCGTTCAGCGGAAATGTCAGACCGCCGTTCTCGCCCTGGAAAGAGAGGATCAGGATCGCCGAAAGCGGGCCGTAGAGGAACAACACGAAAAGACCGAAGAACGCCGCCAACACATAGAATTCGAGGGTGCGCTTGTCCTGGCTCATCGCCTCACAGCTCCTTGCGGATGTCGACGATGCGCAGGATGCCCGCGACCATCAGCAGCACCAGCACCAAGAGCACGACGGCGTTGGCGGCGGCTGCCGGATATTGCAGCAGCGACATCTGGTTCTTCATCATCAGCGCGACGGAGGCGCTCTGCCCGCCGGACATCACCTGCACCGTCGAGAAGTCGGCCATCACCAGGGTGACGACGAAAATGGTGCCGATCGCCATGCCGGGCTTGGCGAGCGGAATGACGACGTTCCACAGAACCTGCCAGCCGGAAGCGCCGGCGTCGCGCGCGGCTTCTATCAACGACTTGTCGATGCGCATCAGCGTATTGAAGATCGGCGTCACCATGAACAGCGTATAGAGATGCACCATGGCCAGCACCACGGCGAATTCGGAATAGAGCAGCCATTCGATCGGCTTCGGGATCAGCCCCATTTGCACCAGCGTCGAGTTGACCAGGCCATTGCGGCCAAGCACCGGAATCCACGAGATCATGCGGATGATGTTGGAGGTCAGGAACGGCACCGTGCAGACAAGGAACAGCACCATCTGCATGGCCGTGGTCCTGATATGGAAGGCAAGGAAATACGCGACCCAGAAACCGATGAACAGCGTCAGCGCCCAGACGATGGCGGCGTATTTCAGCGTGTTCAGGTAGGTTTTCCAGGTGACCCAGGAGCCGAGCGTGTCGGAATAATTGGTGGTCAGGAAATCCGGATACATCGCTGCGAAATCGTAATCCCAGAATGAGACCACGGCGATCATCAGGATCGGCAGCAGGAGGAACGCGCCGAGGATCAGCGCCAGCGGTGCCGCCTGAAGATAGGGTGCGACTCCGGCAAAGGAGCGCCTACGTCTGGCAGGCTTTGCAGACGTAACGTGCGTGGATTGTTCGAGCGCTACTGCCATCTATATCTCGGTCGAAGTCGGCGATGTGACTGAGGGGTGTTCCCTTCTCCCCCTGTGGGAGAAGGTGGCCGAGCGAAGCTCGGTCGGATGAGGGGTGTTCCAGCTTGGCACCAACAGTGCTCCGTCCAGCACCCCTCAACCGTCTTGGCGCTG
Source organism: Mesorhizobium sp. M0184 (assembly GCF_040322215.1). Classification (NCBI taxonomy): domain Bacteria; kingdom Pseudomonadati; phylum Pseudomonadota; class Alphaproteobacteria; order Hyphomicrobiales; family Phyllobacteriaceae; genus Mesorhizobium; species Mesorhizobium sp. M0184. The sequence continues at coordinate 147,322 of NZ_JAMYSZ010000007.1, read as the reverse complement.
CGCGCCAATCCACCTTCTCCCACAAGGGGAGAAGGCAGAGGGCATCAAGCAGCGATGAACTCGTTCCAGCGCTTCACCATGTAGCGGTCCTCGTCCATGACCGAGTTCCAGCAGGCGACCTTGCCCATGCGCTCTTCGAACGAGCCGCCGTCACGCACGGCGCCTGCCTTTTCCATGACTTTGCCGTCCGGCGACAGGATGTCACCCTTAGCCGGCTTGCCTTCGATCCAGTAGCCCCACTCGTCCTCGGACATGAACTTCTTGGCCGACACCATGTTGGCCGAGTAATAGCCCTGGCGGTTGAGATAGCCGCCAACCCAGCCGGACGTGTACCAGTTGATGTATTCATAGGCGGCATCGAGTTCGGCGCCGGAGAGATGGGCTGCCAGGCCAAGCCCGCCACCCCAGGAGCGGTAGCCTTCCTTGAGCGGCTGGAACCGGCACGCGATGCCCTTGGAGCGGACCGCGGCCACGGCCGGCGACCACATTGACTGGATCACCACTTCGCCTGAAGCCATCAGGTTGACGCTCTCGTCGAAGGATTTCCAGAAGGCGCGGAACTGGCCGGCTTGCTTGGCCTTGATCAGGAAGTCGATCGTCTTGTCGATCTCCTCCTTGGTCATGTTGCCCTTGTCGGCATATTTGATATTGCCGGTGGCTTCCATGATCATCGCCGCATCCATGATGCCGATCGACGGGATGTTGAGGATGGCGGTCTTGCCCTTGAAGGCCGGATCCATGATGTCGGCCCAGGTGGTGATATCGCGGCCGACGAGGTCGGGGCGGATGCCGAGCGTATCGGCATTGTAGATCGTCGGCACCATGGTGAACCAGTTGGTCGGCGCCTTGGCGAAGACCTTGCTGTCCTGCGCCTCGACGTAACCGACGGTATGCGGCGCGGTGCCCTGGGCAATGACGCTGTCCGGCGTCAGCTTGCCGGTTTTGAACAGCGGCACCAGCTCGTCGTAATATTTCAGCTTGGTGACATCCATCGGCTGCAGGACGCCTGTCGGGAACACCTTCTTGCAGATCCAGTATTCGATGTCGGCGATGTCGTAGCTGTCGGGCTGCGTCACGGCGCGCTGCGCGGCGGCGTCGGAATCGGTTGCTGTCATCTCCAGCGTGATGCCGAGGTCGGCCTTGCACTTGTCGGCGATGGCATTGAGGTTGGATACGCCGGTGCCGAACTGGCGCAGCGTGATGTTCGATTGCGCCCAGATGGTCGGAAAGCCTGATATGGCGCCGGAACCGGCGGCGAAACCGACGGCGGCGGCACCTGTCTTGAGCAGCGAACGTCGCGATATTCCAGTCTTCTTGTCGGTGGTGTTGGTCATGTTCAGTTCCCCTGTTTTTGTTGGTTATGCTGGATTCAGGAATCGAGACGGCCAAGGACGATCGCGTCCTCGGCGTCCCAGGCGATCGGCACTGCGTCGCCGACGGCAACCGGCCTGGCGAAGAAGCTGGTGTCGTCGACGATTACGGTGAAATCCTCGATGCCGGCGCCATTGACCGAGAGCTTCACGGTCGAACCGCGGTACTCGACGTTTGAAACGATGCCGGTGAAGCCGAGCCCGGCTGCCGGCGGCTCGCCGATGCGCACGTGGTCGGTGCGAATGGCGATGTCGATGGGTTCCCCGGTCTCCCTGCCCTGCCCGCTGGCGGCGAGCGTGACGCCGCCGGGCACATCGAAAACGACCATGCCGTCGCGACTGCCGGCGACGCGCCCGGAGATGACATTGTGGTCGCCCATGAAACGAGCGACGAAGGCCGTGGCCGGCCGCTCGAACACCGTGCGAGGGTGCGCCGCCTGCTCGATACGGCCGTCGTTCATCACCACGATCAGGTCGGCCAGCGCCATCGCCTCTTCCTGGCTGTGGGTGACGTGGACGAAAGTGATGCCGAGCGACGTCTGCAGCTTCTTCAGTTCGGCTCGCATGCGGATCTTCAGGAAAGGATCGAGCGCCGAAAGCGGTTCGTCGAGCAACAGCGCCTCGGGATCGGTGATCAATGCGCGCGCAAGAGCAACGCGCTGCTGCTGCCCGCCGGAAAGCTGCGCCGGGCGGCGGCTGGCATAGGCCTCCATCTGCATCAGCTTCAGCATGTCGAGTGCCTTGGCGCGGCGCTCCTCCTTGCCGACGCCTTTCATCTTCAGGCTGAAGGCGACATTGTCGATCAGGTCGAGATGCGGAAACAGTGCGTAGGACTGGAACATCATGGCAGTGCCGCGCCTGGCCGGCGGCAGGTCGGTGACCACCGTGTTGCCGAGACGCACGTCGCCACTCGATATGCTCTCGTGCCCGGCGATCATGCGCAGTGTCGAGGTCTTGCCACAGCCGGACGGACCGAGCAGGCAGCAATAGGTTCCCGCAGGGATTTTCAGGCTGATGCCTTCGACGGCAGTCGTCGCGCCATAGACTTTCGAAACGGACACAATGTCGATTTCGGCGGCTTTGGACATCCAGCTTCCCCTTTGGTCGGATTAGCCAAAGCATCATGCGTGCCAGTTACGCGCCGCCGCACCAACCGACTGAATCCTCGAAGAAATCAGGGCCGCCTCTATATAGCTGCCGATACGTCGCCCTTGTGCAATGCACAAATTATAGGCGATTGCCGCCGATCTTCGCAAAGATCGTATGCAATCTTTTTTATCTCTGTATTCACTTTGTCTCTCGTCCAAGCGATGCGATTCAGGGTAGAAGAACGCAGGACCACTGCCATGAACATTGCCGACCAGACCTTCCCTGCTATCGAGGCCGCCAACGAGGATCGCGCGCAGGCGATCCGCGACCAGTTGCGCGACGCGATCGTCGATCGCCGGCTGGCGCCGGGAACAAAGCTTTCCGAAGGCGAAGTCGGCACGCTGTTCGATGTCAGCCGCACCGTGGCGCGTGCGGCACTGCAGATGCTTTCCTTCGAGGGATTGGTGCGCACCGAGCGCAATCGCGGCGCCTTCGTCGCCAACCCGTCGCCGGAGGAAGCGCGGCAGGTTTTTGCTTCGCGCCGGCTCATCGAACCAGGCATCGCGATTGCCGCCGCCGGACGGATGACGCCGGCGCATGTCGCCGCGTTCAAGGCCCAGCTCGACGAAGAAGGCCGTTTCATCGCCGAACGCGGACCGAACGCAAGGCGATCGGAGATCAAGGCGTCGGGGGATTTTCACCTGCTTCTGGCGTCGGTCGCGGGAAACGTCATCCTGCAGCGCTTCATGGAGGAATTGGTCGCTCGTTCATCGCTGGTGATCGCACTCTATGGCCGCTCGGGCATCTCGAGCTGCGGCCACAACGAACACACGCAGATCCTCGAGGCGCTGGAAAATGGCAATGCCGAACGCGCCAGCGCGCTGATGCTGCACCACATCGACCATATCGAGGCCGACCTCGATTTGCGCGTCAGGAGCGGCCCGGCACTCAGGCAGGCGCTCGAGTTCTGAGATCGCGTCAACGCACGATCCTCACGCACATCGGCGTGCCAATTTCGATGGATCGGCCGGTGTCGGTCAGCCGGCCGGTTGCGGCATCACGGGCGAAAATCGAGATGCGGTCGGCATTCTGGTTGGCCGAGAACAGATGGCCGCCCGAGGGCGTCAGTGCCAGATTGCGCGGCGTGGCACCGCCGCAAGGCGTATAGTCGACAAGGGCAATCCTGCCGGTTTGCTGGTCGATCGAAAACACCACGATGCTGTCATGACCGCGGTTGGAGCCGTAGAGAAAGCGGCCGTCAGGCGAGATCTGGATGTCGGCGCAGTGATTGCCGTCGCGCGCCTCGGGCGGCACGGCCGGCTTGCTGTCGATCACCGTAAGCTTGCCTGATGCTTCGTCCAGCGCCAGCGAGACAACCGTCGAATCCAGCTCGTTCATGACGAACACGAAGCGACCGCCCGGATGCAGTGCGAGATGGCGCGGACCCGCGCCTGGCGCAAGCGCCGACTCGGCGAGCTTCGTCAGGCTGCCGTCTGAGCCGATGCGATAGGACACCAGCCGGTCGATGCCGAGGTCAGCGACGATCGCCATGCCGCCGGCAACCGTCTCGGTTACGCTATGGGCATGCGGCCGCTCCTGGCGGGCAGGATCTGGTCCGGTCCCGCTATGGGCAACGCTCGACAACGGCGCTGTCAGGCCGCCATTCTCACCCAACCCATAGACCACGACCGAGCGATCGGGGCCGCCCTCGCCCATGCCGTAATTGGCGACCAGCAGCTTGGTCCGGTCGCGCGTGATGGTGTTGTGCGCCGTGATGCTGCCCAGCGTCGGCTGCTTGTTGATGTAGGACAGCGTGGCGGTCTGCCTGTCGAAACGGTAGGCCGAGACCACCCCTTCGCGCCAGGTGAACACTTCTGAGTTGGCATAGACGTGGGAGCCGGCCGGCGTAACCGACAGGAAGGTGGGATTGTCGATGTCTCCCGTCTCGGCCAGTTTCTTCGTCTGCAGCGTCCCTTCGTCGAAACTGTAGACACCCAGCCCGATGCCGCGCGCGCCCCGAAAATACGGGGCGTCGCGATTGAGGCTGCCGACGAAAACCAGACAGGCATTCTGCATCACTTCCTCCCTTGTTCCGCCGGCATTGGCCCCGACGGAGCGGCAAAATTTCGCCTGTTCACGCTTGCAACACAACCCCATATGTGAAAATACTATTCACAAAAGAAGATTGACGGGAGGATCGATCATGCATTTCGCTGGTCTGCGGCGCGCCCTGATGGACGATTCCCGCTCCCAGAGGAAGTCGTCATGAGCGGTTTCGCGCCAACCGTGGGCGTGGCATCGACACACCCCGCCAACATGCCTAGGGATCACGCCGACCTTCCCGTCTGGAACGCGGAGAACTGGTTCTACGAAGACTGGCCGGTCGGCCAGAAGATCCGCTCGCTGCGCCGGACCATTGCCGAGGGCGACAGCCATCTCTTCAACACGCTGGTGCTCGACATCCATCCATACGTGCAGGACCAGATGTTCGCCGAAACGCAAGGCATTTTCGGCAAGCGGCTGGTGGCAGGGGCCTTCGTGTTCTCTGCCGGGCTCGGTCTCGTCGCCACCAATTGCATTAACGCCTTTTCGTATGGCTACGACAAATTGCGCTTCATCAAGCCGGTGTTCATAGGCGACACGATCTATTCGATCCGCTCCAACCTCGACAAGAAGCCAAAATACAAGGAAATGGGGCTGATCCGCGCCAGCTATGAAGTCTTCAAGGGTGAAGGCGAGCTCGTGCTTTATTGCGAGCACCTGCAGACGGTGAAGTACCGCAATCCGGCCGATTTCGCCGGCAAGACGGAGAAATAGGCAATGGCTGCCATTGCCGAACTGCCGCTGACCGGGCTCATCGTTGTCGATATGAGCCAATTCTTGTCCGGGCCCTACTGCTCGCTCAGACTGCTCGACCTCGGCGCTCGCGTCATCAAGATCGAACGGCCGGACGGCGGCGACCTGTCGCGCCGGCTCTATCTCAGCGACACCGAGATCGGCGGCGATTCCACCATTTTCCATGCGATCAACCGCGCCAAGGAAAGCCTTGCCATCGACTTGAAGGACGAGGCCGACCTTGCGGCGCTGCGCGGCCTGCTGGCCAAGGCCGACGTGCTGATCCAGAATTTCAGGCCCGGCGTCATCGAACGCCTGGGCTTCGATTACGAGGCGGTGCGCAAGATCAATCCGCGCCTGGTCTATGCCTCGATCAGCGGCTATGGCGAGGAAGGCCCGTGGGTCAAGCGGCCCGGGCAGGATCTGCTGGCGCAGGCCCGCTCCGGCGTGATGTGGCTGAACGGCGACGAGGACCAAGGGCCGGTGCCCTTCGGCCTGGCGATCGCCGACATGCTGGCGGGTTCCGCCGCCGCGCAAGGCATCCTCGCCGCACTGGTGCGGCGCGGCGTGACCGGCAACGGCAGCCATGTCGAGACCAGCCTGCTCGAAGCGCTGGTCGACTTCCAGTTCGAGGTGCTGACCACGCATCTCAATGACGGGCGCCGGCTGCCGCGGCGGTCGAGCTTCCGCAGCGCGCACGCCTATCTCTCGGCGCCCTACGGCGTCTATCCGGCCAAGGACGGCTATCTGGCGATCGCCATGACGCCGATCTCGAAACTCGCCGATCTCCTCGGGCTCGAGGAACTTGCGCCCTATCGCGACCAGCCGTCGACCTGGTTCACCGCCCGCGACGAGATCAAGGCGATCATCGCGCAAAAGATCGCAACGAAGACGGTCGACGAATGGCTTGCCATTCTCGAGCCTGCCGACATCTGGTGCGCCAAGGTTTTGAGCTGGCCGGAAATGATGGCCAGCGAAGGCTTCCAGGTCCTCGACATGCTGCAGACGGTGACGCGCGAGGATGACGTTTCGATCCTCACCACGCGCTCGCCGCTCAGGGTAGACGGCATCCGCGCGAAGGTCGAGCGGGCCGCGCCACGCATCGGCGAGCACAGCGCAAAAATCCGCGCGGAGTTCGGGCTGTGAGCGACGTCACGCTCAAAGGCATGACCTGGAGCCATCCGCGCGGCTATGACCCGATGGTCGCCTGTTCGAGACTGTGGAAGCAACAAACTGGCATCGCCGTTGAATGGGACAAGCGCTCGCTGCAGGATTTCGAATCCTTCCCGGTCGAGGAACTGGCCCGTGCCTACGACCTGATCGTCGTCGACCATCCGCATGTCGGCCAGATCACCGCCGAGAATTGCCTGGCGCCGCTCGATGTCGCCGGCCGGGAAGCCGAACGTGCAGCACTTGCGGCGGGCAGTGTCGGCCGGTCCTTTCCGAGCTACAACTGGCAAGGCCGGCAGTGGGCGTTTCCGATCGACGCGGCCAGCCAGGTGCAGGCATGGCGGCCCGACATGCTTTCGGCAGCGCCGGCGAGCTGGGCCGATGCTCTCGATCTGGCCCGGCAAGGCCACGTGCTGTTGCCGCTCAGGCCGCCGCATGCGCTGATGGTGTTCTACACGCTTGCCGGCAATCTCGGACGGCCCGCCGGTGAAGGCCCTGGCGACCATGTGGATCCGGCAGCGGGCAAGCAGGTCTTCGAGATGATGCGCGAGATCGCAGCTCTCGTCGACCCGGCCTGTCTTGGCATGGATCCGATCGCGGTTCTGGAGCAAATGGCCGGATCCGGCTCGCGGATCGCCTGCGCGCCGCTGATCTATGGCTATGTCTCCTATGCCATCGCCGGGTTTCGACCCAACCGCCTGGCTTTCGCGGATATCCCGGCCGCTGGCAATGCCGGCCCCAAAGGCTCGGCGCTCGGCGGGACCGGCATCGCCGTGTCGGCCTTCTCGAAGGCCGGACAGGAAGCAATCGACTTCGCCTACTGGATCGCCAGCGGTGGGGTGCAGCGCGGCCCTTACGCCTCGGCCGGCGGCCAGCCCGGCCATGCGGCAGCCTGGGCGGATACCGCCGTCAACGCCGCCGCCGGCAATTTCTACGAGGACACGCGGGCTACGCTCGAAGGTGCCTGGGTGAGGCCGCGGCACGACGGCTACATGGCGTTCCAGCAGGCGGCGTCCGATCGCATCAATGTCGGCCTGAGCGAAAGGCACAATGCCGCTCGCGTCGTTGCCGATCTCAATCGCCTGTTTCGGGAGAGCCTTTCGACGCAGGTGTCCGGCGTTGCCGGCGGAGGAGCCTGAAACAACCGAACGGAGGAGAACATGAACAGCCTGATCCGCGGCCTTATGGCCGCAACCGCACTTGCATCGGTCACGACCATAGCCTGCGCCCAAGACGTTTCGGGCGTGATTGCTGGATTGCCGACCGAACTGAAGGCGCAATATGACGGCGCGCCACAAAAGGTGCTGCCGTCGGCCTGGGATAATTTCACGCCGCCGCCAAAGCCATGGAAATGGTGCCACTCCGAGTCCTACCAGGGCAATCCGTGGCGCGTCACCGTGACCAAGGAGTTGAAGCGGCTGGTCGACGGCCTGATCGCCGACGGCACCGTGGCGAGCTTCGAGGTGTCGGATTCCAACAACGACGCCAGTCAGCAGATCAACCAGATCCGCGCCTTCATCGACAAGAAATGCTCGATCATCAGCTCGATCCCCGGCTCGGCGACGGCGCTGGACGATGCCATCGATGCCGCAGCCAAAGCCGGCATCCCCTTCATCACGGCAGCGGGGTCGGTGACCAGCCCGAATGCGATCAATGTCGATTCCAACTATGCGCGCTGGGGCTACGACATGATGACGGCGATCGGCAAAGCAATGCCGGACGGTGGCAGCGTGCTTCTGGTCGAAGGCATCGCCGGTCATCCGATCGTCGTGCAGGAGCGCCAGGGCGGCGACAAGGCGCTGGCCGAAATTTCAAAGCTCAAGGTCTCGCGCAGCGTCAACGGCAACTGGACGGCCAACGTCACCAAGACGGCGGTGCTGCAGGCGATCGCCACCAATCCGGCGCCGATCGATGCGGTGTGGACGACGGGCAGCGAAAGCCGCGTCGTTGCCGAGGCCTTTGCCGAGGCCGGCCGCCCTGCCCCGCTGATCACCGGCTCGATCACCGGCGATGCGCTCGGCTACTGGAAGGCCAATCCCGACAAATACCGCTTCGAAGGCCATGCGGTTCTGCCGCACTGGACGGCCGAGACGCTGTTTCGTGTCGGGGCGCGCATGCTGGATGGGCAGAAGCCCAAGCTCAACACGCTGCTGATCCCGATTCCGCCGGTGCACAATGCCGACCTCGGCGCCTGGTACAAGGACTGCATGACGCCGGACGCCGTCTCGATCTTCCCGGTCCCGCCGAAGGATCCGATGCCGGAGGAATGGCTCGACGCCTACTTCGCCAATCCGGCACCGACCAAGGGCTGGGACTATTCGAAGGTGCCGGACGCCTGCGCCAAGTAGCATTTATGAGCGCCGGCTCCGCACCAGCGGTGCCGGCTTTCTCCATCAGGATTGCTCATGCTGGAAGTCCAGGCCATCTCGAAACGCTACGGCGAAACGATTGCGCTGGCCAATGCCTCAATCGCATTCCGCGCCGGCACGATCCACACCATCCTGGGCGAGAATGGTTCGGGCAAGAGCACCCTGGTCAAGCTGCTGTCGGGAATCGTCCAGCCGGACAGCGGCGCGATCCTGCTCGACGGAGCGCCCTTTACCGGCCTCTCGCCGGCAGCGTTCCAGACCGCCGGATTGGCCACCGTGTTCCAGGAAGTGCTGATCGCGCCTGACCGTTCGGTGACGGACAATATCCTGCTCGGCCTCGACGGCCTGCTGACGCGCACCGTGCCGCGCGCCGAGCGGCGGCAGCGCGCGCAAACGGTGCTGAACCGCTTTGCGGTGACCGAGATCCCGCTCGACCAGTTGGCCGGGCAATTGCCGCTTGCGGTTCAGCAATTGGTAGTGCTCGCCCGCGCCGTAGTGCGCAGCCCGCGCATTCTCATCCTTGACGAGGTTACGGCTGCGCTCGACTTTGCCGATCGCGAGGCGGTTTTCGCCATGATGCGCAAGCTTGCCTCCGAAGGCTGCCTGATCCTGTTCATCACCCATCGCATGGACGAGGTGATGTCGCTTTCGGACCGGATTTCCGTCCTGCGCGGCGGCAGCGTGGTGACGACTGAGGAACGCGGCACGTCCACCGCATCCGAACTTCTCAGAGCGATGGCGCCACGCACGGCGGCGGAGCTGGCGCATGGCTGATCGCGCCGGCCTTTCGGTGCGCGGCCTGGTGATCGCGCCGGGCGCAAGCCCCATGACGCAAACCATTGCGCCGGGCGAGATCGTCGGCCTTGCCGGCCTCGACGGCCACGGACAGGAGCGGTTCCTGAAAGTGCTGGCCGGCCTGGAACGCCCGGCCGGCGGCGAGGTGACCGTCGAGGCGCCAACCGGAGCGCGCGCGATCACCAATTTCCGCAAGGCGGTCGCCGGCGGCATCGCCTATTTGCCGCGCGACCGGCGCACCACCGGCATTTTTCCGACCCAATCGGTGCTCGACAATTTTGCCGTCTCGACGCTGTCGCGCGATATGCGTTTCGGCCTGCTCAGCTTCGCCGCGCGGCGGCAGCGCTATGAACGCTATCGGGACAGACTGTCGATCATCGCGCCACGGCCGGACGCCCCGATCACCACGCTTTCCGGCGGCAATCAGCAGAAGGTGCTGCTGGCCCGCGCACTGGCGCTGGAACCGGCGATCCTGCTCCTCAACGATCCGACGCGCGGTGTCGACGTGGCGACGCGCCATGTCCTCTACGATGTGTTTCGTGGACTGGCGGCGGACGGCATGGCGCTGGTCATCCTGTCGAGCGAGATCGAGGAGATCCTGCTGCTTTGCCATCGCGTGCTGGTGTTCCGCGAACAGCAGGTGGCGGCTGAAATCACCGGAGACGAAATGAAAAGCGATACGGTGATAGCCGCCATGTTCGGACGCGCCGCATGAGCGGGTTGCGGCGCATGGCGGCGCGATGGCGCGGCGCTGGCTTTGCGGCAGTGCTGTTGGTGATCCTGATCGCGGTCAATCTGCTGCTTAATCCGGCGCGCTTCCATCCTGCCGCCTGGGGCGCGCTGATCGGGCTCGCCGCGCCGCTGATCGGCGCAGCGGTCGCCTCGGCTCCGGTGATCCTGGCCGGGCGCGGTGGCATCGACATTTCCGTCGGGCCATTGATGGGCTTCGTCAATGCGATGGTGATCCAGCTGCTGTTTCTCAGGCTTGGCATGTCTTCGCCGATGTTCATCGTGCCGGCGGCGCTGTTGATCGGCGCGATTGTCGGCGCCGCCAACGGCTTTCTGGCGACCATCGTCCGCATCCAGCCGATCGTTGCGACGCTCGGCACCTATCTGATCCTCACCGGCATGACGCTGACCGTCCTGCCGGCGCCGGTCGGGCCGGCGCCGGGCTGGCTGAAGGCAATGGCCGGACCCTGGTCGGCGCTGCCGCTGGCGCTGATCTTGCTGTTCTGGTGGCTGGTGCGACAGACGCCTTATTACGACCAGCTGATGGCGGTGGGCAGCGACGACCGCGCCGCCTACACGGCCGGCATTCCGGTGACGAAAGTGCGTTTCATCGCCTATGTCATGACCGGCACACTTGCCGCCTGTGCCGGCCTGATGCTGACCGCGCTGATCGGTTCGGCCGACCCTAATATCGGGCCAACCTACACGCTGATCGCGATTGCCGCGGTGGCGCTCGGCGGCGTCAGCCTTGCCGGCGGGCGCGGCGGGCTCGCCGGCGCCGCCATCGGCGCTGTCGACATCTTCCTGCTGCAGAGCGTGCTGACCGCCTTCAACGTCTCCACCTATGTGCTGCAGATCGCCTATGGCGCGATCCTGGTTGTGGCCGTCATCATGACGGCGCTGCAGGAGCGGCTCTCGGGACGGAAAGGCTGAGAAGCATGAGCCGGAACTGGTTCCAGTCCACCAATGCCCGCGTCGCCGGTGCCTTTGCCGTCGCTGTCGCCTTGCATCTCCTTGGCACCTTGCTCATCCCGGGCTACTCCCAGCCGTTCGCCATCCGGGCGCTGCTGGTGATCGCCTCGCTGCTGGCGGTGGCATCGATCGGCCAGACCCTCGTCGTAATCCTGGGCGGTATCGATCTGTCGATCCCCTTCATCATCGGCTTTGCCAATGTCGTTGCCGCACAGCTCTACGGCGTCGGCTGGAATTTTGCTCTTGTCTGCGCAGTCGTCGTCGCGCTCGCCATACTGATCGGGGCGCTGAACGGCCTGATCTCGCGTGGGCTCGATATCCACCCGCTGATCGTCACGCTCGGCACTGGCATGATCGTGCAAGGTGCCGTCCTGTTGTGGACCGGTGGCTTTCCATCCGGATCGGCGCCTGCCGCGGTTTCCGCCTTCGTTTCGATCGGCGGTTCGGTGGGACCGCTGCCGGTGCCGGGGCTGGTGCCATGCGTCGCGGTGCTGACCTTGCTGGTGGCGCTGGTGCTGGCGCGCACGCCATACGGCCGCCGTCTCTACGCCCTAGGCAGCAATCCAGGTGCTGCGCCGCTGGCGCTGATCGATCCAGTCCGCATGTGGACCGTGACCTATGCCGCGAGCGCCTTCTTCGCCGCCGCGGCCGGCGTGCTGCTGCTCGGCTTCACCGGCTCTGCCTATGGCGATGTCGGCCAGCCCTATCTGTTCCAGACGATCGCGGCCGTGGTGGTCGGCGGCGCCGCCCTTGTCGGCGGCCGCGGCAGCTATTTCGGCACCATTGCCGGCGTGCTGGTGCTGACGGAGATCAACACACTGCTGATCGGCCTCGGCTTCCGGCCCTCGACCGTGCAGGCGGCACTTGGCCTGGTCATCGTGCTCCTGGTTTCGCTCTACGGTCGCGAGCGGCACGTGTCGGCGACGATCTGAGGCCACCTATTCGTTTTAGCCGCATTTGTGCGACGCCAAGTGATTCCATCACTTGGCTGCAAAATGCTCTACAAACTCCACAGCCGCTTGGCGTTGCCGGACAGCAGTTGTTGCCTTTCATCGGCGCTGGTGCCGGCAAGCAGCGCGTGCGTCGCCGCCACCCAGGTGGCAAGCCCGCCGCCGAGCGTGCAGACCGGCCAGTCGCTGCCCCAGACAACGCGATCCCAGCCGAAGCATTCGATGGTGTGCTCGACATAGGGAAGCAGCGTTTCGACAGTCCAGGATCCGGCATCCGCATAGGCGACCACACCGGAAATTTTGCCGACGACGTTCGGGCGCCGCGCGATCTCCGCCATGTGCTCGCGCCAGGGGTGCTCGGCACCGCCCTTGATGTCGGGCACGCCGCAATGGTCGAGCACGAACTGCACATCCGGCGCGAGGTCGGCGAGTGCCGTCGCCTTGGGGATCTGGTGCGGCAGAACGACAAGGTCGAAGGTCAGGCCGCTGCCGGCAAGCCGCTTGATGTTTTCACGAAACAGCGCGCCCTCCGAAAGCTCGTCCGGCATGACGTGCAGCACGCGGCGAAAGCCTTTGACGAAAGGATCGGCGCGCTGGCGCTCGAGATAGGCGGCAAAGCCGGGCTCTTCCGGACGGCAGGAGGCGATTGCCCCGCGTAGCAAGCTGTTCTTCTGCTGCGACAGCGCTTTGACACGGCTGGTTTCAGCCTCGATATCGGCTGGATCGACATCGACCTCCATATGCAATGCGCCCTCGATGCCGGCGCGGCGGGCCTGGACTGCATAGTCGTCGTAGGAGAAATCGCGGTTGAGTGCCGGCACGCCGGCCAGCCATGGGTAGCGCAGCGCGGACTGGTCGATCAGGTGCAGATGGGTGTCGAAGATCATGGTGGCGCTCCTCCTTGGCGACTTCGAGATCATCTCACGGAGAAATTCTTCATTCAAATAAGAATTCATCTTGATTGCTTGACGGTCGATCCCGCCAGTTGCGACAGCTTTTCGGTCGCTGCCAGCAGCAGCTCAATCGTCCTCGTAATGTCGGGCGCCTTGGGTGCGTTGACCAGGGTTATGTAGGGGATCGACAGTGCGGCGATCGCCTTGCCGTCCGAGCCGAGAACGGGTGTCGACAGGTTGAACACGCCTGCCGTCTGCATCGACGCCATCATCTCGTAGCCGCGTTCCCGGATCTGGTCGAGGCGGGCGAAGAATTCCGGCGATTGCGGCGGCTTGTCGGTGCTGCGCAGATGTTCTGAGATCATCATCTGCCGCTCTTCCGGCGGGCGGAACGCCAGCAATACATGGCCGGACCCGGTGTCGAACAGGCTGATATGCGAGCCGACGCGGATGGAGATGCCCCAGTAATCCGGCGCCTCCTGCTGTGCGATCACCACCGCGGAACCGCGGTCGAAGACGACGAGCTGATTTGCCTGCTGTGTGGTTTCGGCCAGTTCGCGCATCAGCGACGTCGCGTAGGAAGCCAGCCGGCGCACCGGCGCGTGCAGCTGCGCCAGGCCAAACAGCTTGAGCGTCAGCGAGTAACGGTCGCCATCCGGCCGCGTGACATAGCCGCGCCGCACCAGCCGATCCAGCATGCGATAGAACTCGTTCGGGCTGCGGTCGAGTTTCTTGGCGATTTCCGCCTGCGTCAGGCCGCCGTCGACGCCGGCCAGCAGCTCGAGAATGTCGAGCCCCTTGTCCAACGCCGGGGCTCGATAGCGGTCGTCTTCCTCGTCCTCTGCCATTGGGCTTCTCCAGTGAATTTCATATTTCATATACGCATAACGGTTGCTTCCGGAAGAACTTTCGGCTTGACGATCTTATAAATATTTTGTTTGTATATGAATGAACCTGCCGATCGACCTCACTACGCGATCGACGCAGACTCTTGGGAGGATACCAATGACGAAACTGTTTTGCGGCCTGTCGGCCGGCGTAACGCTGCTCGCATTTGGTGCGAGTGCTGCCCTTGCTGCCGACCTGCCCGGTAAATTCGACGGCGTCACCATCGACGCCAAGCTGATCGGCGGCCAGCAATATGAAGGGCTGTACGCGCGCATCGGCGAATGGGAAAAACTGACCGGCGCCAAGGTCAACGTGATCTCGAAGAAAAACCACTTCGAGCTCGACAAGGAGATCAAGTCGGACATCGCCTCCGGCAGCATCAACTGGTGCGTCGGGTCGAACCACTCGTCCTTCGCGCCGCAATATCCTGATATCTACACCGATCTCAACAAGCTGCTGCCGAAGGAGGAGATCGACGCCTTCGTGCCGTCGACGATCAAGGCCTCCACGCTCGAGGGCAAGCTGGTGATGCTGCCTCGCGCGCAGTTCGACGTCTCGGCGCTCTATTACCAGAAGAGCCTCTACCAGGACGAAGCCAAGAAGGCCGCCTACAAGGCCAAGTACGGCAAGGATCTGACACCGCCCGACACCTGGGACGAGGTCGCCCAGCAGGCGGAATTCTTCGCCAGCCCGCCCGATTTCTACGGCACCCAGTTCGCCGGCAAGGAAGAGGCGATCAACGGCCGCTTTTACGAGATGCTCATCGCCGACGGCGGCGAATACCTCGACAAGGATGGCAAGCCGGCCTTCAACTCGGAAGCCGGCGTGCACGCGCTCGACTGGTTCGTCAATCTCTACAAGGCCAAGGCGGTGCCGGCCGGCACCACCAACTATCTGTGGGACGATCTCGGCCAGGGCTTTGCCTCGGGCACCGTCGCCATCAACCTCGACTGGCCGGGCTGGGCAGGCTTCTTCAACGATCCGAAGTCGTCGAAGGTCGCCGGCAATGTCGGCGTGAAGGTGGCGCCGAAGGGATCGGCCGGCATTCGCACCGGCTGGTCGGGGCACCACGGATTTTCGGTCACCGAAAACTGCGCCAGCAAGGAAGCCGCGGCGTCGCTGGTCTGGTTCCTGACCAATGAGGACAGCCAGAAGCTCGAGGCGGCAAGCGGCCCACTGCCGACCCGCACGGCGGTGTGGGACTGGGACATCCAGCAGGCGGCCAATGATCCTTACAAGAAGGAAGTGTTGGCGGCTTTCCAGGAAGAGGCAAAGCACGCTTTTGCCGTGCCGCAGACACCTGAATGGATCGAAATCTCCAACGCCGTCTATCCCGAATTGCAGGCCGCCATCCTTGGCGACAAGACCTCCAAGCAGGCGCTGGACGACGCTGCCGCCAAGGCCACGCAAATCCTCGAGGACGCCGGCAAGCTTTGACCATTCTCCCAAGGGGGCGCCGCGCTCATTGAAGAGCGGCGTCCCCGAACTTTTTACGAACCATGCGCAACACGCTTTGTCTTGATCCCAGCTTGCCGATGGCGGCCTTCGGCGTCCGGGCACCAAACAGAACCGGATCGCCATGAAAGGCTGGAGACCTTCGCCGCCATTGCTGCTCCTGCTGCCGGCGGTGATCGTTCTGGCGGCGGTGGTGGTGGTGCCGCTGCTGCTGTCGCTCTATTCCAGCTTCACGCCGTTCCGGCTGACCAGGCCGGAGACGTTCTGGGTCTTCATCGGCGCGCGCAACTACGTCACCATCCTGACCAGCCGCGCTTTCTGGGTCGCCTTTGCCCGCACCGTGGTGCTGCTGACCGTGGCGCTCAACCTGGAAATGCTGATCGGGCTCGGGCTGGCCCTGCTGGTGGAGAAGGCATCGCGCGGCCAGCGGATCCTGCGCACCATCATGATGTTTCCGATGATGTTTTCGCCGATCCTCGTCGGCTTCCAGTTCAAATTCATGTTCAATGACAATATCGGCCTGGTGAACAACGCCCTGCAGGGGCTCGGCCTGACCGATCGCGCCATCCCGTGGCTGATCGACGGCAATCTCGCCTTCATCGCCATCCTGATCGCCGAGATCTGGTCGTCGACCTCGGTGTTCGCGATCCTGATCCTGGCCGGGCTGCTGGCGATGCCGCGCGAACCGGTCGAGGCGGCCCGCGTCGACGGCTGCACGCCGTGGCAGACATTCCGCTATGTCACCTGGCCGTTCATCATGCCGTTTGCCTTTATCGCCATGACCATCCGCTCACTCGACGTCGCGCGCGCCTATGACATCGTAAAGATCATGACCGACGGCGGCCCCGCCGGCCGCACTGAACTGGTCTGGACGCTGGTCGCCCGCACCGCCTATGGCGATGCCAGGATGGGAATGGCCAATGCCATGGCCTATTTCTCGATCCTGCTGTCGATCCTGTTCACCGTCTATTTCTACCGCAAGCTCGCCGCGGCGCGCACGCAGATCGCGGCGGAGTGGTGAGGATGGACCAGAACAGCCTGCATCGCGTCGGCAACAAAGCGCTCGGAATCGTCCACGGCATCGGACTGTTCCTGGCCATGCTGGCCATCTGCCTGCCCGGCATCTGGATCGTGCTGTCGTCGCTGCGGCCGACCGTCGAAATCATGGCCAAGCCGCCGGTGTGGATCCCGCAGCAACTCTCGCTCGACGCCTACATCGCCATGTTCAGCGGCGTCGGCCAGGGCGGCGTTCCGGTGCTCGACTACTTCCGCAATTCGCTGATCATCTCGGTGACCTCGACGGTGATCGCCATCGTCATCGGCATGGCCGGCGGCTACGCCTTTGCGCGCTACCGCTTTCGCGCCAAGTCGGCGATGTTCCTCGGCCTGATGCTGACGCGCACGGTGCCCGGCATCGCGCTGTCGCTGCCGCTGTTCTTTGTCTTTGCGCGGCTCGGCATCATCGACACGCATTTCGGGCTGATCCTGGTCTATGTCGCGCTCAACGTGCCGTTCACCGTCTGGCTGATCGACGGCTTTTTCCGCCAGGTGCCGAAAGATCTCGCCGAAGCCGCGCAGATCGACGGCTGCACGCGCTGGCAGGCCTTCTGGCAGGTCGAGTTTCCACTCGCCGGGCCCGGCATCGCCTCGGCCGGCATCTTTGCCTTCCTCACCTCCTGGAACGAGTTCGCGCTCGCCTCGCAGCTGACGCGCTCGATCAACTCCAAGACCCTGCCGGTCGGCCTGCTCGACTATACCGCCGAATTCACCATCGACTGGCGCGGCATGTGCGCGCTCGCCGTGGTCATGGTCATACCGGCGCTCACGCTTACCTTCATCGTCCAGAAACACCTCGTCGGCGGCCTCACTTCCGGCGCGGTGAAAGGCTGACATGGCAACCGTATCGCTCAAGAACCTCACCAAAAGCTACGGCCCGGTGGCGGTGGTGCACGGCATCGATCTCGAGGTCGCCGACCGCGAATTCATCGCGCTGGTCGGGCCGTCCGGTTGCGGCAAGTCGACAACCCTGCGCATGATCGCCGGCCTCGAGGCGATCAGCGACGGCGTCATCGAGATCGGCGGCCGCATGGTCAACGACCTGCCGCCGCGCTCGCGCAACATCTCGATGGTGTTCCAGTCCTACGCGCTCTACCCGCATATGACGGTGCGCGAAAACCTCGGCTTCTCGCTCAAGATAGCCGGCGCCGCGAAGGAAGAAATGGACCGTCGCGTCGCCGAAGCGTCCGGCATTCTCGGCCTCGACCAGTTGCTCGACCGCCGGCCGTCGCAGCTGTCCGGCGGACAGCGCCAGCGCGTCGCCATGGGCCGCGCCATCGTGCGCGATCCCGACGTCTTCCTGTTCGACGAGCCGCTTTCCAATCTCGACGCCAAGCTTCGGACGCAGATGCGCACCGAGATCAAGAAGCTGCACGCCAAGGTCAAGTCGACAGTGATCTACGTCACCCACGACCAGGTCGAAGCGATGACATTGGCGGACCGCATCGTCATCATGCGTGACGGGTTCATCGAGCAGGTCGGCACACCCGACGAGGTCTTCCGCCGGCCGCAGACACGCTTCGTCGCGGGCTTCATCGGCTCGCCGCCGATGAATTTGCACGAGGCGGTTGTCGACGACGGACAGCTGCTGTTCGCCAGCGGCGAGAGGCTGCCTTTGCCCAGCCAGTTCAAGGCCAATATCGAGGCCGGCGACAAAGTCGTGTTCGGCCTCAGGCCCGACGACATCTATCCGACCGGGCATGGCATCAGCTCCGGCGAAGACGTCGACGTCCACCAGGTGGAGTTGCCGGTGACCGTCACCGAGCCGCTCGGCAACGAGACGCTGGTGTTCGCCGAATTCAACGGCAGCGACTGGGTATCGCGGATGCTCAATCCAAAGCCGCTGAAAGCCGGCGACCGGGTCAAGATGAGCCTGGACCTGTCGCAGGCCCATCTGTTTTCCGCCGAAACAGGCAGGACATTGCGAGGTTAAAATCATGGCAAAGATCGAGAAAATCGAACTGCGGATGGTCGACCTGGTGCCGAAGGTCAAGCGCACCGATGCCATCCAGAGTTTTGTCAGCCAGGAAACACCGATCGTCACCATCACCGACGCCGACGGCGCGGTCGGCACCGGCTACAGCTATACGATCGGCACGGGCGGCTCCTCGGTGATGCGGCTGCTGGTCGACTACCTTGCGCCGCGGCTGATCGGCCGCGATGCCGACATGATCGAGGCGATCTGGCACGAGCTGGAGTTCGCCACCCATGCCACGACGATCGGCGCGATCACGGCAATCGCGCTCGCGGCCATCGACACTGCCCTTTGGGACCTGCGGGCCAAGAAACAGACGCTGCCGCTGTGGAAGCTGGCCGGCGGCGCCAAGGACCGCTGCCCGCTCTACACGACCGAAGGCGGCTGGCTGCATATCGAAACCGAGGCGCTGGTCGCGGATGCGCTGGCCGCCAGGGGCAAGGGGTTTCGCGGCTCGAAGGTCAAGATCGGCAAGCCGCACGGCTCTGAGGATCTTGCCCGGCTGACGGCGGTGCGCCGGGCGGTTGGAGACTCCTACGAAATCATGACCGACTGCAACCAGGGCTTTTCGGTCGACGAGGCGATCCGCCGGGCCGAGCGCTTGCGTGAACTCGACCTCGCCTGGATCGAGGAACCGCTGCCGGCCGACGACATTGACGGCCATATCCGCCTGTCGAATGCGACGTCGACGCCGATCGCCGTCGGCGAGTCGCTCTACTCGATCCGGCATTTCCGCGAATATATGCAGAAGGGCGCGTGCTCGATCGTGCAGGTCGATGTCGGCCGCATCGGCGGCATCACGCCGTGGCTGAAGGTGGCGCATGCAGCCGAGGCGTTCGACATACCGGTCTGCCCGCATTTCCTGATGGAATTGCATGTCAGCCTGACATGCGCCGTTCAGAACGGCAGATATGTCGAGTATATTCCCCAGCTCGACGAGCTGACCGGCAAGAAAATGCGTATCGAGGACGGGCACGCGCTGGCGCCGGACGAACCCGGCATCGGCATCGATTGGGACTGGGATGCGATCAAGTCGAAGAGCATCGCGGAATTCACCATGGCGATAGTGAAGTAGGAGGCGGACATGCAGCGAATGGGAATGGTGCTCGGCCTCAAGCCGGAGAAAGTCGCCGAGTATGTGCGGCTTCACGCCGCCGTGTGGCCGGACGTCCTCAAGATGATTTCCGCCTGCAACATCAAGAATTATTCGATCTATCTGAGGGAGCCGGAGCACCTTTTGTTCAGCACCTTCGAGTACCACGGCACCGACTATGCCGCCGACATGGCGAAGATGGCCGCCGATCCCACGACGCAGGAATGGTGGGCGCTCTGCATGCCGTGCCAGGAGCCGCTGCCGACCCGCAAGGAGGGCGAGTGGTGGGCGTCGATGGACGAAGTCTTCCATTATGACTGATGACATTTTCGATCCTGCCTCGCTTTCCCAGGCCTGGGCACAGCCGTCAAAGCCCAGGCCGATCGTGATTTTCGGCGCCGGCTCGATCGTCGGCGATGCGCATTTCCCGGCCTATGGGAAAGCCGGATTCCCGATTGCCGGGCTTTTCGACCTCGACCTGGCCAAGGCGGAAAAACTGGCGCAGAAATGGGGCGTCACCGCTTACCGGTCGGTCGAGGAAGCTGCGTCAATCAAGGACGCCGTCTTCGATCTGGCGACGCCCCCGGCTCACCACGCCGGCGTGCTCAGGGCGCTGCCCGATGGTGCCGTGGCCTTGATCCAGAAGCCGATGGGCAGCAATCTCACCGAGGCGACCCAGATCCTCGAAATCTGCCGCGCCAAAGATCTGAAGGCGGCGGTGAATTTCCAGCTGCGCTTCGCGCCGATGATGCTGGCGCTCAAGGATGCGATTGCCAAGGGCTGGCTGGGCGACGTGGTCGATTTCGACGCATGGCTGGCGCTGGCGACACCCTGGCAGCTCTGGGAATTCCTGTTGCAGGCGCCGCGCGTCGAGATCGCCATGCATTCGATCCATTATCTCGACCTGATCCGGCAATTGCTCGGCGACCCCAAGGGGGTTCACGCCAAGACACTCGGCCATCCCGGGCACACGGTCGCGCAAACGCGCACCAGCGCGATCCTCGACTATGGCGACACCGTGCGCTGCGCACTGTCGATCAACCACGATCACAAATTCGGTCGAAAACACCAGGCCTGCGAATTCCGCATCTGCGGCACCGAAGGCGCCGCTTACCTCAAATTAGGCGTCAACCTCGACTATCCGCGCGGCGAGCCGGACATTCTCGAAATCTACCCCAAAGGCGGCACGGACTGGATTGCGGTTCCACTCGTCGGCGCATGGTTTCCGGACGCCTTTGCCGGCCGCATGGCCAATGTCCAGCGCTACGCGTCGGGCGAGGACGCCGAGCTTGTCAGTTCCGTCGAGGACGGCTGGAACACCATGGCGCTGGTCGAAGCCGCCTACCGATCGAGCGCGGCGCCGGCAACACCGATAGCGGCGAGGCCCTGACATGGAGCAGACTGTCTATTTCGAGGACTACCGGATCGGCTCGTCGCGCATGACCAGCGGGCGCACGATCACCGAGACCGATTTCGTCGTCCATGCCGGCCATACCGGTGATTTCTTTCCCCACCACATGGACGCCGAGTTCATGAAGACGACGCCGTTCGGGCAGCGCATCGCCCACGGCACGCTGGTGTTTTCGGTCGGCGTCGGGCTGACGGCCAGCGTCGTCAACCCGGTTGCCTTCTCCTATGGCTACGACAGGCTGCGCTTCATCAAGCCGGTGTTCATCGGCGATACGATCAGGACCCGCACCACCATCTCGGCCAAGGAAGGAGACCCGAAGCGACCCGATTCAGGTCGGGTCGTCGAGCGCTGCGAGGTGATCAACCAGCATGGCGACGTGGTGCTGGTCGCCGATCACATCTACATCGTCGAGCGTCGCGACAAGCCGAGCAGAGCCTCGACGGATGGCGCTGAAACCTAAAGACAAAAAAACCGCCTTGCGGCGGGTCCTCGGTCCGAATCAGCACCATACGTAAATTAGTAGCATAGCTGCCGGCACAAAGCAAGAACAAAATGTGGCAAACCGGATAAATCGCGACAGGTTGCGCTGCCCCTTATCGCCCTGCGAACGCCGACTTGCAGGACTTGGGTTCCGCGGAGCAGGCGGATAGAGGTGGTGCCGACACCGGGAATTGGTCATATCCGGTTGACCGGATATACCGGCTTGCCGCCGCGCAGGACCGATGCGACATCGGCAAACACCTTGTTGCGAACCTCCGCGTAAGACTGGGTCGAGTAGTGCGCCGCGTGTGGACTGACCAGGACGGTGTCCAGCGCCAGCAGCGGATTGTCGGGCGAAGGCGGCTCCCGCTCGAACGTGTCGATGCCGGCGCCTGCCAAATGGCCGCGCCGGATCGCGCCCGCCAATGCGACCTCGTCGACCAGGCCGCCGCGGGCCACGTTGATGAGTATCGCCCCTTCCTTCATCCGCGACAGGGCTTGCGCCGACATGATGTTTCTGGTCTCCGGTGTCGCTGGAACGTGCAGCGAGACGATGTCGGCCCTGGCCAGCAGCTCGTCGAAGCCGACCGGTTCGGCACCACCGGCCGCGATGCGCTCGGCCGGCATATGCGGGTCGTAGGCGATGATGTGGTAGCCGAAGACCCGCGCCCGCTCGGCAGTCAGCCGCCCGATCTGGCCGAAGCCGATCAGGCCGAGGATCTGCCTGTCGGGCCGCGCGATGCCGGCGCCGTCGGTCATTGCAGCCCAGCGGCCGGCGCGCACCGCGCTGTCGAACTGTTTCAGCCTGCGCGTCAAGGCCAGGATCAGGGCCATGGCGTGGGTGCTGACTTCAACCAGATTGGCGTCCGGCACGTAGGTTACCTGAACACCGGCACGGCTGGCGGCCTCGACGTCGATCGAATCGAGCCCTACGCCGAACCGCCCGATGACCTTGAGCCTCGTCAGTTCCGCCAAAACGCGAGCCGTGATCGGCTCCCGCAATACCATCAATGCGTCGGCGTCGCGGCAGTGTTCGATCAGGGCATCTTCCGTGAGTAGCGTCTTTTCGACAAATTCGACGTTCAAGCCGTCGAGGTAGCGCAGCTGCTCCTCCTCGACTGACAGCACACCGTCGGTCTTGATGATCTTCATGGCAAACTCTTGCTATGAGGCGCTGCGCGCCGAGACGACGCCGGCGGCAAGGCCGGCCCCGAGAAACATCGTGTCGCTTGCCAGCATGTAGAAGCTGATGCCGTGCCGCGACCATTTGCCGACATCATCCGCCGAAGGGCGAAAGATGCCGACGGCCTTGCGGGCCGTGCGCGCCGCGGCCGCGATCCTCATAATCGCTGCATTGAGCTTGTCCTGGCCGGCCGGCCCCATGGCGTCGATCGAGACCGACAGGTCGCCGGGGCCAATGAAGACCACGTCGACGCCGTCGACCTGGACGATGTCGTCGATGTTGGCGAGGCCTTCGGCCGTCTCGACCTGGATGGCGACCGTCAGGACCTCGTTGGCCGATTTGAGGTAGTCCGGAATCCTGTAGCCATAACCGGCGGCGCGGCCCGGGCCGACACCGCGGGCGCCGACCGGCGGGTACCGGCAGGCCATGACCGCCATGCGCGCTTGCTCGGCCGTGGAGACGCGGGGTACCAGGACACCCGACGCGCCGGCGTCGAGCGCGGCCGCCATCCACTCCGGCGTGTGGCCGGGAACGCGCACCATCGCGGGAACCTTGTGGACATCGGCGGCGCGGATCAGATCCTCGAGCCGTTCGCGGCCGATCTGCGAATGCTCCCAGTCGATGCACAGGAAATCGACCCCGCTGGCGGCGGCCACTTCGACCGCCACAGGGTGCGGGATGGCACAGAAGGTACCGATGAGGCGATTGAGAGAGACACATTTCTTGCGAAAGTCGTACATGAAATCTCCAGAAATTTTCGGCGTCGGCAAAACCTGTGTGCGCTATGTGGCCCGCGCCAAAGGATGCACGGCTTCCGTCGACATCGGGAAATGCCGGCTGCCGCCTGAAAACGGCGGGAAGGTCTTGTAGTCGGCGCGCATCTCCAGCCGCGCCGGCGATTGCAGCGCGTGCGTCAATGCAGCGGGACTGTCGAACATGACCCGATTGCGCTGCATGTGGTCGATCCGCGGCCAGGGCAGCGAACCGCACCAATCCAGTCGCGACAGAACCTCGATGTGGCGAATGCCGGGGAAGCCCCGCATCAATTGCGGATGATGCGTCACATAGTGGTAGAGCCAGGCATTCATGTCTTCGGCCGGCCCGGGATAGTGGACAAGATAGCTGCAGGGCAGCCCGGACGTCTTGACGCCAGCGTCGTCGACGGGAAACGGACGCACGCACATTGCCTGTTGCGTCGGCCTCGAACCGGCGATGCTCGACAGCATACCAGGTGCGGCAAGCGCCTGCAGATGGCCGGACGGCGCCAGCGCCGCCTCCATGTCCGCCAGTTCGTCGAAATAGAGCTGGAAGCCAAAGACCGGCGGTGGACCATCGTTGTTGAACATGTCCGTCGCCACTTCGGGTAGATAGATGTTTGCAAGCGCAAGGCCCGGCGTTGAAGCAATCACACGCCGCACGGCGTCAACGTCTTCACCGGCGATGGCCAAATTTGCCTCGCGGTCATCCTGGAAGAAAGCAAGATAGGCAAAGCGCATGTGGACACCTGCTGGATCGAGTTCGACTAGATCAAATTCGGAAGAAAGAGAGCGATCTGCGGAAAGAGGACAATCAGCAGGATCAGCAGAAGCGTCAGCGCGATGTAAGGCGCCGCAGCCATGGCAACCGTCTTGAGCGATGTGCCTTTCGGCGCAACGCCGATCATGATGAACAGCAGCAGACCAAACGGCGGCGTGGTGAAGCCGACCTCGTAGGCGAGCAGCAGGATCAGCCCGAACCATACCGGCTCGTACCCGAATTGCTGGGCGATCGGCAGGAAGATCGGCAGCGTGATCAGCATCATCGAGACCTGATCCATGAACATGCCGAGCAGCAGGATGACGAGCACCATCATGAGCAGCATGGGATACGGTCCAAGATCGTAGCCGACGATGAACTGGATAAAGCCGTTGGAGGCGCCGGAGAAGGCGAATATCTGCGAGAACGTCGTCGAAGCCGAGATGATCAGGAAGGTCATGCCGGTGACCTTCATCGCATCGTCCAGCGACTTCCAGACAACCGACCAGCTGAACCGTCGGTAGACAAACAACAAGGCGAAGACGGCGGCACAGCCGAGTCCGGCCGATTCCGTCGGCGTCGCTATCCCAAGGATGATCGTGCCGACCACCATGAACACGATGACGCCCATCGGAATGATGTTGACGGCGACCGCCCTCACCTTCTCGGCCGCGGGAACGGCGGGTACCGGATAGTGCGGAGCGGCGTCCGGATCGATCTTTGTCTGCGCGAAGATCAGCGCCGCGTACATGACAACGAGCAGCAGTCCGGGCAGAGCCCCCGCTATGAGCAGCGCGCCGACGTCGATCTGGGCCAGCGAGCCGAGCAAGACGGCCAGCGAGGATGGCGGGATGATGACGGCAAGGCTTCCGGCGCCAAGCACCGGGCCGTAGGCCATATGCGGCTTGTAGCCTCGCTTCAGCATCTCGGGCACCATCAGCGAGCCCATCATGCCGGTATTGGCAAGGCTGGAACCTGACAGCGCGGAAAAGATCGTGCCGGCGGCCAGCACGACATAGGCGAGGCGTCCGCGCAGATTGCCGATGCACAGGTCGAGCGCGTAGATGACCTTCTCGCCGAGGCCGGAGCGGAAGAACAGGCTGCCCATGACGAGAAACATCGGCAGCGGGGCAAGCGCATAGGTCGAGACAGCGTCGGAGAAGTTGGCGACCATCTGCGTCACGCCGATCGAACCGCCGAAGAACAGGTACAGCCCGATCACATTGGTGACGAAGAACGCGAAGGCGACCGGCAGCCCAAGCCCCATCAACACCAGGATGGTGCCAACGAGCACGGCGAATGGAAACAGCCAGGCCACCGGTCAGAGCCCTTCCATTTCCAGCGGATCGAGCGTGTACAGCGTGTCACGGCCGAGCAGGTATCTGAGCCATTCCAGCGCCGAGAGGTAGAAGGCGAGCATGATGGGCAGAAAGACCAGCCATTTCGGCATGTCGAAGCTGCGCGTTTCGTATTCGCCGCCCGACACGGCGCTTATCAGGGACGACAGTGCGACGCTGCCAAGGTAAAGGCTGACGCCGATGCAGGCGAGATAGACCAGCTTTTCAAGCACCGCTCGTGCCCGCACCGGCAGTGCCTGGCGCAGGAACTCGACGAAGACATGGCCCTTGCTGTGGACCAGCCAGGGCATCGGCAGAAATGCCGCATAGAGCAGACCGTATTCCGTCGCGGACACCGCCCAGGCAAGCGGCCTCAGGCCGAGATTGCGGACGCATACATCAGCAACCACAGCGACAATGATGAGGCCAAGCACCACTTTTGCCGCCGCCGCCAACGCAAGGCTCAGCTTCCCGATCGCTGCAAACAATCCGTCCATTTCCCACGACCCTCATGTCCACCTTGATGAAGGGGCGCACCAGCGCCCTCGGCTCGGGCTACTGGAAGAATTTCTTCAACTGATCGATGTTGGTGGGATCGCGTTTGGCCATTCTCGCCCAGCTCGCCTGCGTGGCAGCCGCCAGGAATTTGTCGCGGCCGGCGCCGGTCAAGCTGACAATCTTCTGCCCGCCGGCGATCATCGCCTGTGCCTGTTTTTCGGACTCGGCAAGGTTGGCGTCATAGCTCGCGCGCTCGTATTCGACGGCCGTGTCGGCCAGCAGCTTCTGCGCCTCGGGTGACAGCGTGTCCCATTTCGCCTTGTTGATCGAGATCAGCACATCGGTTTTGAAGAATTGCGGGTCGACACGGTATTTGGTGAATTTGTCCCAGCCGAACGACGCATAACCAAATACCGTGTAGGCGTTGGCATTGACGACGCCGCGCTCGAGCGAGGTGTAGACATCCCCCGGCGCCTGCACGATCACCGTCGCGCCTAGCGATTCGAGGAAATCGCGGTAGAGCGGCGAGGAACGGATTTTCAGGCCGCCCCAGTCGATGCTGCCTTCGCTATTGAGCTTGGGTTCGTCGACGGTGAAGACGTTGAAGCCCGAGCCCGCGTCGACATGCGCCAGCAGATGGGCATTGGCCTTCTTCTCGAAAATCCCGCTGATGAAGTCCCAGCCGCCATTGTCGCGGACCTCCCACGGCGTCTTCGTCGATGCGGAGAAAACCTCGCCTTCGGGCACGAGCTCCAGGAACTGCCCTGCCGGTGTGTCGATCACATCGATCAGGCCACTCCTGAGCGCCGCGCCCTGCTGGATCGGCGGAATGACCTCCGGCCCGCCACGCACGTTGATCTGGACCACGCCCTTGCCCTTTTCGTTCACCTTCTGAACGAACTTCAGGAAGCTCTGGGCGTAGCCGTTCTGCGTCGGCGTAAAATGCACGGCGTTGAGGACGACCTCTTCGGCCGTGGCGATACCCGCCACACCCGACATGAGTGCAGCCAGAACAAGGGATTTCCAAATGCGCATTGCCGTACTCCCTCTGATAGTTCGCCCATGATCCGGCCCATGATCGGGCCGATCTGAAATTGCAATCGCTGCGCCGCGTGAACGGCGGTTAGTTGGCATCATCTCCTACTGTCAGGAACCGCCCATGCGCGTAGAAGACCGGCGATCGGTCAGCGCGATCCAGTGCAACGCCCGAGACGATGCCGATGACGATCATGTGCGACGCCCGCACGATGATTTCGGCCACCCGGCATTCGAATATTGCCCGTGCGCCGACAAGCAAGGGCGCGCCGGTTTCGCCGCGCACCCATGATCCGGACGAGAACCGCGCGGGGCCCTTGGCTTTGGTCATGCCGCCAAAGGCGCGCACAACGTTCTCCTGGTCGCCGGCGGGAAGATTGACCGAAAAAGGCAAACCTTCGCGAATGGCCGAAGCAAAGGTGCTGCTGCGGTTGACGCAGGCCAGCAGCGACGGCGGCTCGGCGCTGAACGAACAGAGGGCCGTCGCCGTGATGCCGCAAAAACCGATCTCGTCATGTTCCGACGCGAGAATGGCGACCGAGCCCGCCACGGCCCGCATCGCCTGCTTGAAGGCGCGCGGATTGATGGCGTCGTGCCCATCCACCCACGGCGTCGGAATGGCGGCCTCCGGCATCAATTTACTCGAAGCCCGGCCTGGCGCATCAGCGGCAGCACGCGGTCGCAGAAGAAGGGCAATTCGTAGGTGTAGTTGACGAATGTGAGGGCGGCGCCGGAATAACCCTGGTCCATAATCTCAGTGAGATCGTCGACGATCTTTTCCGGCGTTCCGATGAGCGGGAACGTTCCGGCACCGCCGGCGAACCTTTGCCGATATTCGGTGAAAGCCTTCGCATCGTGCGAGTTCGCGAATTCCTTCTTCTTGCGCATGTGCTCGTCGACCGCACCCTCGTCCGCGCATTCCAGCGCGTAATGCCGGTAGTAGTCCTCGGCTTCCTGCTGGGTCTCCCGGCAGACGACGTGACAGACCGTGTAGACGCCGACTTCGCGCCCGACTTCGGCCGCTCGGTTTGTGATGTCGACCACATGCGCACGGCCGTCGGCAATTTCGGAAAAAGTCGAAAACAGATAGTCGCAGTGGCGCGCTGCGTAGTTGCGCCCCGGCGCGCCGAAGGCGGCGTTCATGGTCACCGGTCGCGGCGCCTGCAGGCTTGGCGGCCGGCTGACGACACCCTTCAGATCATAGAACTCGCCGCCGAAGTCGAACGGCTCCCTCGATTGATAGGCACGCACGATGATGTTGATCCATTCCTCCGCTTGATCGTAGGTTCGATCGCCGACCGTCTGCCCGAACATGGCGAACTCGTCGGGGTTCCAGCCGCAGACAATGTTCAAGCCGGCCCGCCCGTTGGAGATGTGGTCGACCGTCGCCAGCGCTTTTGCAGCCTGCAGCGGATGAACCAGCGGCACATGGACCGTCATGAACAGGCCGATGTTCTCGGTGGCGACAGCAAGGCCCGCCGCCCAGGTGAAAGTCTCGAACGACCATTCCCGCACATGCGTCAATCCGCCGAAGCCGCGCCAGCGGGCGATCGGCAGCAGAAACTCGAGGCCGGCGCGATCGGCGATGCAGGCGGAGTTTAGGTTGTCTTCCCAGCGGGCACGCCAGCGCTCGGGAACGGTGGTCATTGCCAGGCCGCCATCGGCATTCATTGAAAAGACGCCGAGCTTGAACCTGTTCGGCCCTTTCAGCGGGTGCTGCTTCCTGATCATGCTTTCCCCTGCCGCGACATGCCCTCACCTTCACCGTTGGAATTTTGAAACGGTGGGCTAAGCTTCATGAAACGCTCCTCGGCGTTCTGAATGAAGTGGGTCATGCGGTCGTAAGCGGCGACGGCGTCGCGCTCGACGAATGCCTCATAGATTGCGCGCATGCCGGCAACGATAACGGCCTGCGTCGGCTGGTGCGACAGCGTCCTTAAGCGGACGACGAGCACATGGTCGGCGAACCTTGCAATCGTTTGGGAAAGGCGCTCGTTCTCGACGGCGCCGAGCCAACAATTCCTGAATGCCGAATTGGCCTGGAAAAAGCGGTCGGCATCGCTGGCGGCGGCCGCAGCCTCGGCCTCCCGAAGCGCGGCTGCCAGGGTCTTGAGGCCAGCGGCGTCAAGTGTCCGTGCGGCGTGCGCGGCGGCCCGCGGCTCGAGCAAGCGGCGGACCTCGAAGATGTCGGCGACATCCGTCGCGGTAAGCGTGGGCAGGGTGAAGCCGCGTGTGGTGCCGACGAGATAGCCCTCATGCACCAACTGCATCAAGGCGTCGCGGACAGGCATTCTGGAAATACCGAGCTGGGCGGCAATATCGACGTCGACGAGCTTCTGGCCAGGCGCCAATTCGCCATGCTGTATCGTCAACCGGATTTGTTGATAGACCTGGGCACGCAGATTGCCATCGCCAACCCGTTTGAGCTCTATCGTTTCCGTCATCCACGCCTTCCCATGCGAAGATTTCGTATATCGTTTGAGGCTGTGTTCTCGCAGTCGTGCCGTTTGAAATGCAGCCACGTGTCGGCAGAAATCGACCTATCAGCCATGTTCCCGGCGCAAGTGGAGCATAGGCTGGATCACCTGGCAAGATGTTTTAAGTTTATAATGTATACTGTTTGAGTTCGCTATCCGGAGGGCAATGGATCGCGCCATCCGTGCTGCCGCGCCGCGCGACGGCGGGGACAGCTAACGATCCGCGCGGTTCGGTAAAAAACGTACAGACGTTTTTCCGTGACACATCGAAGTTGACGGATTTAACTAAAATTACTTGCGATCTGCGCGCGCCGGCACGCCCACCCCGATCCCCTCGCCGGTACGCATTACTGGATCGCCCGCCGTATCGAAAGGTGCGGCGGGCTTTTCGTTTCGTTTGGCGGGGAGGCGCTTATGCGAGACTTGCCCAGGAATATCGACGCCGACGTCGTGATCGAAATCAGCAAGCTGCTCGACGACCGGGCGAAGTCCGTGCCAGTGCCGGTGCACAAGCTGGCGGCGATGATCCGGCTGGGCGTCGAGACCCGTCTGACCGATCACTCCATCGAGGAGCTGATCGTGGAAATGGCCGCGACGCGGGGGCTTCCGATGCTGTTCGACTTGCCGGTGGTCGACAACGTCGTGCCGTTTGCCTTGGCGCGCCGTCCCCGCTGACACTTCGCTCGAACCACACCGATCATCGCGTCGCCGCCCGACTTCACTTGCCCTGATGCGCGGGCCGAGTGTCGCCTTTCTTTTCGGGGTCGTGGGTATGGTGGCTGTCGCGTTCGCCGCCGCCGCCGGAGACCTTGCTGTGGCTGCGACGGTCGGAGTCGGCCGGCGGCTTTTCGACGCTCAGCGGCTTCTTGGCGTTTTCGTGCGCGGCGCCGGGACCGCCCTGGCGGATGCTGGCAGGAGTCTTCTTCGACGTGGACATAACCTAGCGATCCTGGACGTTGCCTTGATGGGTGGTGTTGACCTTCGTATTGCCTTGCTGGCCCTGCTTGTCGGGATCCGGCACGGTCGATTGCGGCGCCGGGTCGGCTGCTACCGATTTTTTGTCACCGGCGCCTTTTGGGCTCAGATTCTTCGGCGGCACAGGCGGAGGTTTTGTGCTCATGGCATTTCTCCTTCCGCCACCCAAACAAGCGGCTCGGGAGAAAGGTTCCCGAGGGTCCGACACTAACGGTGATTGCCGCAACGAGCCGGGTCCACAGGCCGTGGCTTGGGGCCGGCGGGATCCAGGATTATTTCTTGATGATGTTTCCGTTGTTCAGATCGAAGGCCTGGGCACCGAACGCCTGCCTGAAGAAATCCTCCTGCAGATCGCCCCATTCGCCGAGATAGGCGCCGCAATTGCTGCAATGGATCGGCGTCGAATCCTTCGGATTGTCGGGAATCTCCATCAGGATCGTCCCGCACGCCTTGCAATCGAGCTTGTCATCCAAACGGCGGCCCATTGGCACATGATCGCGCGTTTTCAGCCGTGCGCCAATTGTCGTATTCGTACGCAGCCCCGAATGGCACGTTTTCCAACCAGCGATGGGATCGAAAGCTAGCGTTCCGCCGGATTTCCGAAGGCCGGATCTCGCCGCCTCGAATACGTCCCCACCCGCGGCAACTCGTCTGGAAAGTCGACCCAGGGAAGCCTCATGTCCCAATATGCGTGGGCCTGCGGCGGAAACCGTTCGGGATGATCGAGGAAGCCGATCGCCAGATAGAGTTCGTCGGGCAGGCCCTGGTCGACATAGCCGATCGATGTTCCGCAATCCGCACAGAAGGACCGAAGCACGCCTGGGGTTTTCGAAAAGGTCTTCGGCGTGCCGGTGAGCAAGGTGAATTCGGAAGGCCGATAACCGACCCACACCGACAGAGGGCTTCCTATCGCCTTGCGGCAGTCGTCATCGTGATCGGAGCAAACCCAGAAAGGCTCGCCGCGCATCTCCGCCGTTATGGCGCCGCAAAAACAGGACCCCGTTTCAGTTCGTGCCATTGGCTAACGTCATCGCTGGATTCGCCTTCATTGCTGGCCTGGCATTTCGGTATTTTCCTTGGGGTTCTTCTTGATGCCGGCGGCAGGCGAGGTGTCGGCCGGAGCATTGCCACCCTGGTTCTGCTCAGGGGCTCTTTTGAGCGGCGAAGTCTGCCAGCCCATATCGCCGTACAAAAAGCCTATGAGAAAGCCGACGATAATAATGGCCGAAATCACCATCGCAATTAATGCATTACGTCGCTCCATTTCGCGCGGCTCCTTTCTTCGAGCCGAACAAACGATGGCGGAAATGGTTCCGGCGAGACGGACCGGCGTGACGGTACGGACCCAGCCCGGAACATTCAGCCTCACCGCGGGTTCGTATGAGTGCTCTTCTACAGGGAGTGGCTTGCATGAGACCCGCCGTAACCGATCGCATCGAAACCAAGAAATACGACCACCCGACAGGCGGCTGGGGATCGCTCAAATCCCTGGTCCGCAAGGCGCGCGGCGAAGGCCTGCTCTTGTCCGGGATATGGAGCACGCTGCTCAAGCAGAACAAGGCCGACGGCTATATGTGCGTGTCTTGCTCATGGGCAAAGCCAGCCCAGCCGAGGCCTTTCGAATTCTGTGAAAACGGCGCCAAGGCGACGATGTGGGACCAGACCAAGCTGCGCTGCGAACCCGCTTTCTTCGCGGAGCATTCGGTGACGGAACTGCTCGATTGGCCGGACCACGATCTTGAGAAGCAGGGCAGGCTTACCGAGCCCATGCACTACAATGCCGCCGTCGACCGTTACGAGCCGGTCTCTTGGGACGATGCGTTCCGCGACATAGCTGCCGAACTGGGGCGGCTCGATCCCAAATCGGTAGTGTTCTACACGTCTGGCCGGGCTTCGCTCGAGGCCTCGTTCATGTACCAGCTTTTTGCGCGAATCTATGGGTCTTCGAACCTGCCCGATTCGTCCAACATGTGTCATGAATCGACCTCGGTCGGCTTGCCGGAATCGATCGGCTCGCCGGTCGGGACCGTGCAGCTCGAAGACTTTGCGAAATGCGACATGATGTTCTTCTTCGGGCACAACACCGGGGTGACGGCGCCACGCCTGCTGCATCCGCTGCAGGAGGCACGTCAACGCAACGTGCCCGTCTTCACCTTCAATCCCTTGCCCGAGCGGGGACTGAAACGCTTCAAGAACCCGCAAAACCCTGTCGACATGCTGTCGCCCGGGCCTGGCACCAAAATGTCCAGCGACTTCTTCCAGGTTCGTTCCGGCGGCGACATTGCCGCGATAACGGGCATCGGCAAAGCGTTGCTGGCGCTCGACGATGCCGCCCGCGAAAGCGGCAGGACGCGTGTCCTCGACACGGCATTCATCGCCGAGCAGACGCATGGCTTCGCCGAATTCGAAGCCTTCCTGCGCAAAACCCAGTGGAGCGATATAGTCGCGCGATCCGGCATTGCGCAGACCGACCTGGAGCATGTCGCCGAGGTCTACAGCCATGCCAACGCGGTGATCGGCAATTACGGCATGGGCTTGACCCTGCATCGGCACGGCACCGAGAACGTCCAGATGCTGTGCAATCTTTTGATGCTGCGCGGCAATATCGGAAAACCCGGCGCCGGCATTTCGCCGCTGCGCGGCCATTCCAATGTCCAGGGGCAGCGCACCGTCGGCATATCGGAAAAGCCCGAGCTCGTCCCGCTCGAAAAGTTCGCCGAATTCTATGCCTTTGAACCGCCGCGCGAAAAAGGCCTCGATACGGTCGAGACCTGCGAAGGCGTCATTGACGGATCGGTCAAGGGCTTCGTCGGGCTGGGCGGCAATTTCGTGCGGGCCGTTCCGGAAACCGGCCTGGTCGAGAAAGCCTGGCGTGGGCTCGACCTGCATGTCGAGATCGCGACCAAACTCAACCGCAGCCACCTGATCGCCGGGCGGACAACCTATTTGCTGCCTTGCCTGTCACGGCTGGAAAGAGATCATCAGGCAAGCGGCGACCAAAGGGTGTCGGTAGAGGATTCCACCGCCTGTATCCACGGCTCGTTCGGATCGCGACCTCCGGCTTCGCCGCATCTGCTTTCCGAGCCCAGGATCGTTGCCGAGCTTGCCAAGGCGACAGTGCCGGGCAGGAGTTCGATCCCATGGGACGAGTGGGTTGGGGATTATTCCCGCATCCGCGACGAAATCGAGCGCTGCTACCCCCAACATTTCCGCGACTTCAACGAGCGTTTCCTGACGCCCGGCGGCTTCCATCGCGACATCAAGGCAAGCAAGCGGGTGTGGGAGACGCCGAACAAGAGGGCAAACTTCAAGCTGCCAAGTGGCCTTGAAACCGATCCTGACATCGATGTCGCCGGCCGCGATGTGCTGACACTGATCACGGTGCGCTCCAACGACCAGTTCAACACGACCGTCTACGGCTACAACGACCGGCTGCGCGGCATCAGCGGCACACGCATGGTGCTGTTGATGAACGAGAAGGATATCCAGCGCCTCGGTTTGAGCGCCGGACAGGAAGTCGATCTCGAAGCCAATGCGCAGGACGGTGTGGAGCGCCGCGTGCACGGGCTGCGCGTTACACCTTACTCGGTGCCGGAGGGAAATTGCGCCGGTTACTACCCCGAGCTCAACCCGCTGGTTCCTTTGTGGCACAGAGCCGAGAAGGCTCATGTTCCGGCGGTCAAATCGGTACCGGTGCGGATATTGCCATAGGCGTTCGTCGTTCGCGGCAGGCACGCACCACGCCGATGTGACCTGGCGCGACTTTCAAATCGCGACCTCAGCCGGCTCGCGCGAGTTCATCCACGGCATTCAGGATCGCACTCTGGCTCGCCGGCTTCTGCACGATCCTGCAAGCGCGGAACCCGGCCGGAATTTCGCGTTCACCAAAGCCTGAGAGGAAGGCGAACGGAACACCACGCGTCCGCAACGCTTCCGCAATCGGATAGCTGGTTTCGTCGTTCAACTGGATATCCAGTAACGCCGCGTCGACGCCGCCTTCGCCAACGAGCCGGAGTGCCGCCGTCACCGACGAAACAGGTCCAACCACCTGATGGCCGGCTTTGCGCAGGTAAGCCGCCGCATCGTCGGCGATCAGCCATTCATCCTCGACGATCAGCACACGCACCTTTCCGGTCACGACGAGCCCTCGCGGGTCAGAGGGAATGCGATTTCCGCCTCCAAACCATTTGAGCGGAAACTTGTTTCAACTTTTCCGCCCAGCCTATAGCCGATTTCTCCGCGCAGAAGGGTAAGGCCGAAGCCGCTGTCGGTTGGCTCCTTGATGCGGGGGCCGCCCTTCTCGCGCCAGACGAGCTTGAAGGTTCCGTCGGCCACCGACCATTTGACAACTATCCGCCCGGCAGGCCTCGACAGTGCGCCATACTTGGCGGCATTCGTCGCCAGTTCATGGATGGCCATGCCGAACGAAAGCCCTTGTGCCGGCTTGAGATTTACCCTCCTGCCATCGAGCTCAAACCGTTCGGGGCCGAAGGGATCGAGTTCCTGACGCAGCAGTTCCTCGACTGAGGCTTCCGTCCAGCTCTCGCGCGAGAGCAGACTATAGGCTCGTGACATTGCATGCAGACGCCCGATCAAGGCTTCGGCGAACTCCTCTTTCGATGCCGAGTTTTCACGGGTCCGGTTGGTGATGCTGGCCACGACCGCCAGCATGTTCTTGACGCGATGGTTCAGCTCGGAGATGAGCACCTGCTGACGCTCTTCCGCCTGCGCCAGCGTCGTCACGTCGATCAGGGTCACGACGACGCCCTGGATGCTGCCGCTCTTGTCCCGGTACGGGTTGATGCGAACCAGGTAGAACCGGCCCTTGTCGTCGCGCGCAAGGTGATGGTTCAGGATCTCTCCCGTCTCGAGCACTGCCTCGATGTGAGGCCTCAGCTCGGGATAGTCGAGCTGGCTTGAAAGGTCGGTCAGCGGCCGTCCGACATCGGATGGGCGCAGATTGAAGAAGGCCGATGCAGCGGGGGTAAAGGTCCGCACCACAAGGTTGCGGTCGAGGAATATGGTTGCGATCTCTGTGCTTTCGAACAGGTTTCTGAGATCGCTGTTGGCGCGGTCGAGCTCCTCAATCTTGCTGGTCAGCTCTGCGTTGATGGTGCTGAGCTCTTCGTTGAGCGACTGCTTCTCCTCCTTCGAGGCCTCAAGCTCCTCATTAGTCGACTGCGCCTCTTCATTGGCGGAGAACGTCTTCGTCTTATAGCTGGAAAAGTCGTGACCGGAATGGCCGCGCAGAGTGGGGTCGATTTCATCGGCGGCCCGATCCACGTCAGCTTTGTGCTCGCCACCCCCCTCGGCCAGCCCGTTCAGCACATTGAAGCCGCGGCCAAACGCCTGAAGCTTTGCGCCGATCTCCTCGGCGGGCGCTGCGATATCGATCAGGCCGCTCGAAATCGCGCTTTGCGGCATGTCCGGGTTGCGCGCGCCGGAACCGTTGGAGGCTTGGGCAATCGTCAACCCGCCATGTTCCTTGATCGCCCGGGCGCCCAGCGTGCCGTCCGAATCGCCCCCCGACAGGATGATGCCTACGGCGTACTCCCCTTGGTCCTCGGCCAGTGCACGGAAGAAGATGTCGATCGGTTTGCGCTCGCGGTTAAGCGTGTTCGGCCGGCGTAGCGAAAGCGCGCCCTTACGGATGGTGAGGACGACGTTTTGCGGCATCACATAGACTTGGTCGGGTTGGACCGCCATGCCCTCCTCGGCGACGATGACCGGCATTCCGGTGTAACGTGCGATAACGTCATGCAGCAGGCTTTCGCGTTCTGGGCTCAGATTAGTGACGACGACGAACGCCATGCCGGTGCCGCCGGTCAGTCCTTTGAACAGGCCCTCCATCGCGGGAATGCCGCCGGCCGATGCGCCGACGCCGACAATGGGAAATCTTCCGTTCTGGAATACCATGCCACGCCTCGGTAACAGCCGCGGCTGCGAAACCGCCAAATCGGACCTCAGACTAATGCATGTCGCGCAAAAGTGTGCAGCGGTTTTGCGATAACGAGATGAATAAAAACAACAGCCTAAAGCGCGTCGCATGAGGCCGGCAAAACGCGACGTGCTTTAGGACCGGACCGAGCCTCAGGCCAGTAAATGGTCCTCGAACGGAACAAAGCACCGCCGGTGGGCATTAACATCCGGTTTTCGAGGCGGTTCCAATGGCAAAACGACCACCTGAGATAAAGCCGGCAAAACAAATCTCGTTACGTTCGCCGGATCTGGCCAAGGTCCCGGTATCCGAAGAAATCCCGCCTCGTCTGCTCGCGCGCGCGGAACGGTTGCAAGAGGCCTTGTCCCGTCATTTTGTACAAGTCCGCGCCGACAGCCGTGACTCCCGCAGAAAGAAGGAACAATGAGGTGCGCGACCTGCAAGGCTTGCATATCCTGATCGTCGAGGACGAATGGATGCTGGCGGGCGATCTTGCACGTTATTTCAGCAAGATGGGCGCCGTCGTGCTTGGCCCCGTGGCGACAGTCGAACAGGCGTCGAAGCATACCGATGAGGCGGAAGCCGCAATCCTGGACGTCAATCTCAACGGAAGACGGGTATTCCCGATCGCGGACGAACTGATGCGCCGCGGCGTGCCGTTCGTGTTTTTCAGCGGCGACGAAGACATCGTTATTCCTGAGCGCCTTCGGTATGCCAGCAGCCTCAGAAAATCCTCGGACGGCCAGGCTGTTTTCGATGCTCTCTTCCCCTCCGAGCCCAAAGCATCAAGCGGAAATCTGGCGACCGAGCCGTCAGACGACGTATTTTCCCTGCTGCCTAAGCTCAGGCTCGCAGCGCGTCTGCTGCTGGGAGACGTTGACGCTTCCGACCGGCTGGTCGAGCGGACGCTCGAGCAGGCGATCGGCGAGATCGACAGGAGACGATCCGGTTCCTCCACCGAGGACTGGCTTAACGGCATCATGCGAAACATCGTCAAGGCACGCGGAGCAAACCTGCTGCACTGACCATGCCGCCGGCAACTAGTACCTCTGCACAGGGATTATGACTCTTTGGCGGTTGGCTTTGGATAGGCCTTGGCCAATTTGAGGCGCGCCTGTTCGGTTGAGAACATCCAGTTGCGGCGGTGCTCCGCCTGGTGTGGCCTTCACCTACGCTCGGGGCATTCATGCCGAACGGATATTGCAGGGCTTCTCCGGCATCCTGCAGGTCGATGGCTATGCCGGATACAACAGACTGATCGCACCTGACCGTGTCGGCTCGGACATCCGGCTTGCCTATTGTTGGGCACACGCTCGCCGCAAGCTGGTGGAGATAACCCGTAACGGAGCAGCACCTATCGCCGAAGAGGGCGTCAAGCGGATCAGCGAACTGGGTCGGATCGAGGCCGAACTGCGTGGCCTTGATCCGGAGGCTCGCCTCGCCGGACGACAGGAACGATCAACGCCACTGGTCACCGACATGCAGACCTGGCTCGTCCATCACCGCGCCCGTGTCGCGACCAAGTCTCCACTCGGCGAGGCCTTGGCGTACATCGCCAAATATTGGGATGGTTTGAAGCTCTTCCTGACCGACGGCCGCATCGAGATCGACAACAACAGCGTCGAGCGAACCATCCGGCCGATAGCCCTCAATCGCAAGAATGCACTCTTTGCGGGGCACGACGCTGGAGCCGAGAACTGGGCCACCATCGCATCGCTCATCGAGACCTGCAAACTCAACGCCGTCGATCCGCAGGCCTACGTGATCAAGACGCTCACCGCCATCGTCAACGGTCACAAGCAGAGCCGGATCGATGAGCCGCTGCCTTGGGCTTACAAGGGGAAGTAATGTGGCCCCGAAGACTGCAGTCGGCCCAAAGCGGACTTCGGAAGGTACGCAGATAGAGGATCGGCGAATGCCCCAAAGCCCGCACGCAGGGTGTGGACTCAGGGCGTTCCAGCGTCCTCAGTCTATGGCGAGAGAACTCGACAGTTCTCGGTACGCTTCGATCTGCTGCTGCAAGAGAGCAATCTTCTGCTCCGCCACCTGGATAGCGTCAGAGCCAGCGAGGAAGCGCCGTGGCAGTTCGTCCTGCTCAGCGAGCGTGATTAGAGCGCGTGCCAGCTTAGCGGGGTCACCGCCCTGCTTGCCGTTCTGGGACTTCCAGAAGGCAATCTGTGCCGTGCGTCGCTCGTGATAATCTTCGATCGCGATTTCCGCGTAACTGGTGGACTCCTCCGTCAGAAGCTCCGTGCGGAAAAAGCCTGGGTTGACGATCATCGTCTCGATGCCGAACGGACCGACTTCAGTCTGCAGCGCTTCCATCCAGCCATCGAGGCCAAACTTCGAAGCAGAGTAGGCTGTGCAGAATTCAAAGCCCATCAGACCTGCCGTCGAGGAGATCGAGACGATCTGGCCGGAGCGCTGCTTGCGCATGACCGGAAGGAACGCCCGCGTCACGATCATCGGACCGTCAAGGCTCGTGCTTAGCTGCAACTGCATCTGCTTGGGAGACAGTTCCTCGAAATACCCGGCGTAGAAGCTGGCCGCGTTGTTGACCAGCACGTCGATCCGTCCGAACCGCTCAAGGGTCGCCTGCGCGGCGGCGTCGGCGTCAGCGGCCTTGGTGACATCGAGTTTCACGACAAGAAGGTCGTCGGAAGCACCTAGAGCGTTCGCCACCTTGTCTGGATTACGGCCAGTCGCGACCACCTTGTGGCCGGCTGCCAGGGCCGCCTTGGCAATGTCCAGGCCGAGGCCACGTCCTGCCCCGGTGATGAACCACACTTTGTTACTCATCTCATGTGTCCTTTCATGTTGTCAGCCCTTCACCGATCTTGCGGCGCATGGGGCTGTAAGACAGTTGTTCACATCGCCTGCACGGTCGGGCGGACCAGGATCTCGTTGAGGGACGTCCGCTTCGGCCGGCTGAGAGCAAAGGCTATGATTTCGGCGATGTCCTGAGCCGGAATTGCAACGTTGTCGCGGTAGTCCTGAGCAGACTTTTTGCTTTCCTCGTGTGTGATGTGGTCGGATAATTCTGTCGCCACCGCACCAGGCTCGATGACTATCACGCGGATGTCTGGCTGGAGTTCGACGCGAAGCGCCTCGGACCAGCCGTTGATCCCCCATTTGGTTGCCGAATAGGCAGCGAACCCGGCTGGAGCTACGCGACCTGCCACAGAAGAGATGTTCACCAGATCTCCCTTCTTGGCGCGGAGTTGGTCAAGGAAAACCTCAGTCACAGTCATGGCACCCAGGAGATTGGTTTCGACCATCTGCCGATGCTCGGATCGCTTGTCCGATCCAAACGGCGCTGTGAGCATCACGCCTGCGTTGTTGACTAGAACATCGGCGCCGCCGAACTCCTGGACGCGCGCGGCGGCTCCAGCGATGGAGTCCCGGTCGGTCACGTCAGCCTGGATCGCGATAGCGCCTTCGCCGAGTTCGTCTGCGAGTGCCGCGACACGCTCAAGGCGCCGCCCTAGAAGGGCTACGCGATATCCTTCTGAAAGAAGCTCACGTGCCAGCGCCTCACCGATTCCGGAGGATGCACCAGTGATTACAGCGACCCGATTGTTGTTATTCATGGTAGTCTCCTTCGTTGTGCTCTCTGGCTGGCCCTACCGATCCGGAAAGACCGGAGCGAGGACCACAGAGGTGGCAGCGCCTCGGACAAGAAGCGCCGCAGGTACCCGGCTAGACTTCAGCCCGTCGGTTCTTGTGGGTTGGTCACCTGACCGGTGACATGCCGGTTCCGCCCTTGGAACTCGTTCCAAGTTTTGCGCCGGTATCGATCATCGCGAGCATTGGTGGGCTCAGACGCGCGCCCTGGACCGTGATCCGGGCAAAGCCGTCATCGATCTCCTTGACATCGGCCGCACTCAACTGGACCTGCAGCGCGTCCATGTTCTGGTCCATCTGGTCCTCCGTTATCGGGCCGGGAATGGGCACGATCCACGGCTTGCGGGCGAGCAACCAGGCAAGGGCGACCTGGCCGGGCGCAGCCTGATGACGTGCGCCTACACGCTGTAGCAGTTCGACCACCGGCCAGTTGGCGCGGCGGGCTTCAGGCGTGAAGCGCGGCAGGTTGGCCCGTAGGTCGGCAGGGCCATGCACGAACATGGGGGTGACTGTACCGGTCAGGTATCCCATGCCGAGCGGGCTCCATGGCACGAACCCGATGCCAAGCTCCTCGCAGGTCGCCAGAACCTCCACCTCCGGATCGCGGGTCCAGACAGAGTATTCATTCTGCACCGCCGTGACTGGCTGCACTTTGTGGGCGCGGCGGATGGTCGCTTCGCCTGCAGCGGACAGGCCGAAGTGGCGGACCTTGCCTTCACGGATCAATTCCTGCACCGCTCCGGCCACGTCTTCGACGGGCACGGTCGGATCGACACGGTGTTGGTATTGAAGATCAATGTAGCCCGTCTTCAAGCGGCGGAGCTGTTGCTCGGTCACTCGCTTGATATTGTCAGGGCGGCTGTTGACGCCTGTGACCTGGCCTTCGGGCGTGATGTCGAAGCCGAACTTGGTCGCGATGATCACCTGGTCGCGGATCGGCGAAAGCGCCTCGCCAACAATATCCTCGCCCAGGAAGGGTCCATAGACTTCAGCGACGTCGAAAAAGGTCACGCCCCGGTCATGCGCCGCCCGGATGATCCGCACGGCCTCCTGCCTGTTCGTAGGCGGGCTGTACATCCCGGCAAAGTTTTGGCAGCCCATCCCCATGGCAGAGACTTCCAGCGAGCCGAGCATGCGACGCTGAAGGTTCGATGACCTTGCACCTGTGGCTGCGGCACCCGATGTTGCCGTTTGAGCTCTCGACTCGGAAAGAGGCAGCAGCGACGCTGCGGCGATGCCTAGCCCAGCGGCGAACAATTTACGGCGGCTTGGCATCTCGGGAGCGCCTGTTTCGAAATCGTCTGCATAGTTCTTCATGGTGCTGCACTGCACCTCCACTGGGTTTGATCAACCTCCGAAACACATCAGCGTTTGCGGCCGTGTCTTCGTGAGTGAGCGCAGAATACGATGGCCGTTCCTTTCAAAAAATGGCATTCGGGTTGATGCGACATTAACCAGAGGTTCAT
This sequence comes from Mesorhizobium sp. M0184, assembly GCF_040322215.1. Lineage (NCBI taxonomy): Bacteria > Pseudomonadati > Pseudomonadota > Alphaproteobacteria > Hyphomicrobiales > Phyllobacteriaceae > Mesorhizobium > Mesorhizobium sp. M0184. The sequence continues at coordinate 105,744 of NZ_JAMYSZ010000007.1, read as the reverse complement.
AATGGACAAGGATCAGCTTGATGGGCTTGTGGCGTTTGCGCTTGTCGCCGAGAAGCGGAACTTCACGGCGGCGGCAGAAGCACTCAGGGTTTCGCCGCCTGCGATAAGCAAGATGATCAGACACCTCGAAACTCGCCTGGGCGTCACCCTGCTTACAAGAACGACACGAGCTACGAGCTTGACCGAAGCCGGGGAGAAATTCCTGCAACAGGCGGGACCGGCGCTGGATGCGATCCTTTCCGCTATGAAGGACGCGGGAAGCGCAGCGGACAAGCCTGCCGGTCGTCTGCGCTTGAATGTCCCGCAGACCGTCTATCCGAACTTCCTTAGGCCGCTGATCGCGACCTTTATCGAAAAGTACCCGGATGTGACGGTTGAGATCTTCTTCGAGAACGCTGCCACCAACATATTCGAGCGCGGGTTCGATGCAGGAATACGGGTGTCAGACATCCTTGCCAAAGATGTCGTGGCGCTCAAACTCTTCGGTCCCGTCCGATGGGTTGTGGCTGCTGCACCGGCCTACCTTGACAAGCATGGGCACCCTGAACATCCAAAAGACCTGTTGGCCCATCCTTGCATCTGCGCGGGAGCTGGCAATCGTGTGTACGATCGGTGGGAGTTCGAGACCGACGGCAAGGAATTTGAGGTTCAGGTAAAGGGGCCGCTGATCCTCAATGATGTTCTGCTGGCGATCGATGCGGCCGTCGACGGCTTAGGGGTCGTTTACAGCCCTGAAGAAGCGATCAGCGACAAGTTGACGAGCGGCAAGCTCGAAGTCGTTCTGGACCACTTCACCGGGACAAGCTCGGGTGTGTACCTCTACTACCCGCAGCGGTCTCAAGTTCACCCCAAACTGCGGGCCTTCATCGAACATCTCAAAGGCCTGGAGAAGAGGTAGCGCGAGCTTCCTATTGGACGCAGCTTTCGCTTCCCACAGAACCGCTGTCAACGCGAAGAATATTGACGGCCTTCGTCACCTTGGTGCTGCGGATCGCAATCCAACAACGTCCGCTGTTGGCGCATTTGTTGCCATCTCCGTCACAGCGGCAGTCTTCGAAACGGCACAACGGCGTCGTGGTCAAGGTGCGAGGCAAACAGCGCTTACGATGCGCGTCGAGGAAGACGAACAGGTTTGCGGTGCCGTTGCGTTTGTACTCGCAGTCGTAGCGCTCCAGCCTTCCGGGCGCGGCCGGGATTGGCTGACGCACCTCGCCGATGAGTTGGGTCGGGCTTTCGTCGAAGCACACCACCGGCCGCTTCGGGTCCGGTGCCTCGGCATAGAGGTCGAGCACATCCTCCATGCGCGCGACATACTCCGCGTCAACCTTTGGAATGCGCCACATGTCCTTGCGCCACGGCTTGAGATCGTTCTCGGCCAGGCGCCGGCGCACCGTCTCGCGCGACAGCTGTTCGTGCTCGGTCAGCTTGACGAACGCATCGGCCAGCAGATCCAGTGTCCAACGGGCCCGACCCGGCGGCGGACTGGAGCAGGCGGTGGCCACCAGCAGGGCTTCTTCCTTGCCCGTCAGCTTGCGTTGCGCGGCTGCGCGTGGCTCTTCGCTGAGCGCCGCCTCCAGGCCCATCTCCACGAAGCGGCGCTTGGTGCGGTAGACAGTGGAGCCGCCGACCGCCACCGTTGTGGCAATGGTCTCGTCACTGCGGCCGGCATCGGCAGCAAGCAGGATCTGCGCCCGATTGAGCTTGCGCGCCGGATGCTTGCCGCCTGCCAGCATGGCTGTGAGTTCGTCGCGTTCGGGTTGGTCGAGATCGACGCGATAGCGTACATTCATCCGGAAGGCCTCCTTCGGTTGCGGAGGTTCCGGAAGAATCAGAAAATGTATCAATTAGTTGACGGACGGCCGCCAGACCGACCCTGCTTCACCTAAAAGCAGGGCCAGTACCTCGCCTTCTTCTGGACCTACGGCCTGCTCAACGGTCGCGCGCCGGCCGAACGCGACATGCAGCGCTTCTTCGGCGTCACCGCACCTTCCGTCCATCAGATGGTGCTCGCCCTTGAGCGCGCTGGATTGATCCGCAGGCAACCGGGCCTCGCGCACAGCATTGAACTGCTCGTCAAACCCGATATCTTACCCAGGCTACAACCCATCGAACCCGTCGAATCCTCTGTGCAGAGGTACTAGACGGAATGCTGTGATATCAGGACCACCCACTGCCAATGACCGAACAGGAAATGATCATCAACGCGTTGGGTGTCGCTCCCAGTGTTGACGTCGCGCTGGAGGCACGCCGGCGTATCGACTTTCTCGGCACGTATCTGCGTGCATCGGGGCTCAGCACCTATGTGCTGGGGATTAGCGGCGGGGTGGATTCACTTGCCGCGGCCCTTCTGGCTCAACGGGCCGTTGAGGAACTGCGAGCGGCTGGATACGACGCCAAATTCCTGGCCGTTCGGCTCCCGTATGGCAACCAGGCCGACGAGAGCGACGCCCAGCGGGCTTTGGACACCATAGGGGCGGACGAAGTGCATCGGGTCGACATCAAGCCGGCTGCCGACGCAATGCTAGATTCGATCAAGCGGGCTGGTGTCGAGTTCGGCGACGCAGGCCGCGAGGATTTCTTGCTTGGCAACATCAAGGCGCGTCAGCGCATGATTGCCCAGTTCGCGCTCGCCGGCGCCAGCCGAGGACTGGTCATCGGCACCGACCATGCGGCCGAGGCACTGATGGGCTTCTTCACCAAGTTCGGCGACGGCGCCGCCGATATCCTTCCTCTTTCGGGGCTAAACAAACGCAGGGTGCGAGCCTTGGCCGCGCATCTGGGCGCTCCGCCCGAACTCGTCGACAAGATCCCGACCGCCGACCTGGAGAACCTTGTCCCGCTTCGTCCTGACGAAGATGCCCATGGCGTCACGTATGAACAGATCGACGATTTCCTCGAAGGCAAGGAAATCGACGAGGCCGCGCGGACGCGGATTCTTCATGTGCATTCCAGCACGGCACATAAGCGCGCGCTTCCGGTGACAGCGATTGCGCTAACACTCTCGCCATGACGGCATTGGCAATAGTTCCATGATACCGTTTCGTGGTCAGCACCTCGTGGAGATTGCTTCCGCCATGTTGGCAACCGCATCGCTGAGCACTTTGACGGCATGAACAGCCGGACCCTCGATAACATTCCGCACTCGGGTTTGCTACCTTCGAGCGCCTGAGCAGGTTGGCCGATCCGACGTAGGCGGCGACGCCATCTGCAAGCACGATCCTCAGGTGAAAGGGCTCTTGCGTGAGGTCGCCGCCGCCATAGTCGATGATGCGCGTCGTCGCCTTTTCCAGGCGAAGTCTAGCCTCGGCGCACCCCGAGAGTTGGGAGGCATCCCTTATGGCGAGGACGCGCTCGATCGCTTCCGTCGTCTCGAATAGTTCTGCGGCCAACGCGACATGCAGCGCTTCTTCAGCGTCACCGCGCCTTCCGTCCATCAGATGGTGCTCACCCTCGAGCGGGCCGGATTGATCCGCAGGCAACCGGGCCTCGCGCGCAGCATTGAACTGCTCGTCAAACCCGATATCCTACCCAGGCTACAACCCATCGAACCCGTCGAATCCTCTGTGCAGGGGTACTAGACGATGTTAGCCTTTCCGGCTGCGCTCGACGAACTTGTTGAAGCGGCTGGTCTTTCCGCCGCTGGTCTCATCCTGGTAGAGGAACGCCAGTTCGTTCTCATCGAAGATCCTGAAGAACTCGTCCCATTCAACGGGCTCGAACGTCTCTTCAGGCTCGCCGAAGTCGATGCGCAGTATGCCGCCCTCGCCCTTGGTGCGCACCACCGCCGGCCGCCCGTCGCGATCCTCGGCCCAACGGCGGATTTCGTCGTGATCGGTGGTCGTCTTCGATTCAGACATCGCAATCTCCCTTCGATTCCACCGCAGACCGCGAGACCCCCGCGTTGCCGGTCTGCCTCCACACAACCAGCAGATGCATCTCTGCCCGGCATGTGCGCGCGGTTGGTCGAACATTGCTCCTAACACCAAGCAGCCTTCGATGTTCCCACGCCTGGTTGAACCTACCCCGGCGAGCCTCCTGAACTTTGTTGAAGCAAGGGAACAAACCTTTCGCCCGGAAGTTTGGGGCGGCAAAGCCATTCGTATGAGGAGTTGTCGTGAAACGTATACTGGTCACGGGAGGCTGCGGTTTTATCGGCCGCCACGTCGCCCAGGAACTCGTTGAACATGGCTATGGGGTTTCAATTCTCGATGCGCTGCTGGACCAGGTGCATGGCGGCGAGGCAATCAGCCTGCCGCCAGGCGCCAAGCTGATCAAAGGCGACGTTCGCGATCACGACGCCATCGCAGAGGCGGTCGACGATGTCGACGCGATCATTCACCTGGCGGCTGAAGTGGGCGTCGGCCAGTCCATGTACGAGATCGCCCGCTATGTCGGCGCCAACGACCTCGGCACCGCCACGTTGCTGGAGGCACTGATCAAACGGCCGATCGAACGGATCGTCGTTGCGTCGTCGATGAGCGTCTATGGCGAGGGTCTCTATGCCACGCCGGACGGCCGGCGCATCGACAATGCAAGACGGCAGCCGGACGACATCCGCAGCGGCCAATGGAATCCCCTGTCGCCGGAAGGTGAAGTCCTGTTGCCGCTGCCGACCGACGAGCAGAAACCGGTCGACCTCGCCTCGATCTACGCGCTGACGAAATACGCCCAGGAACGCGCCGTGCTGATCTTCGGCGAAGCCTATGGCGTCGATGCGGTGGCGCTGCGCCTGTTCAATGTCTTCGGTGCCGGACAGGCACTCTCCAACCCGTATACCGGCGTGTTGGCGAACTTCGCCTCGCGCATCGCCAATGGCCAGCGGCCGCTGATTTTCGAAGACGGCGAACAGCAGCGCGACTTCGTTCATGTACGCGATGTCGCCCTCGCCTTCCGGCTGGCGCTGGAACAGCCCCAGGCGCGCGGCCACGTCATCAACATCGGCAGCGGGCGGGCCTACGCGGTCAGCGAGGTCGCCCGGCTGCTCGCCGAAGCGATGGGCGTGCCTGGACGCCAGCCGGAAATCCTCGGCAAGGCACGCTCCGGCGATATCCGCAACTGCTTTGCCGACATCTCCAAGGCGCGCGAACTGCTCGGCTTCCAGCCGCAGCACCGGCTGGAGCATTCGCTCGGCGATTTCGTCGCCTGGGTGCGTAACACGGTCGCCATCGATCGCAGCGCCGAGATGAAGCGGGAACTCGAAGCGCGAGGGCTGGTATCATGAGACCGGATTCACGCAATTTTCGCGAAGCGCCCGTCGCCATTATCGGCGGCAGCGGCTTCATCGGCTCGAACCTCGCCGACAGCCTGTTGTCGGACGGCGAGCCGGTGCTGGTCATCGACAATCTGAGCCGTCCCGGCGTCGAGCAGAACCTAGAATGGCTGACGCAAAAGCACGGCAACCGCCTCGCCGTCGAAATCGCCGATGTCCGTGACGCCGAGGCGCTCGCGCCGTTGGTGGCAGGCTCGAGGGCGGTTTTCCACTTTGCCGCGCAGACCGCCGTCACCACGAGCCTGGTTCGGCCGGACGAGGATTTCGACATCAACCTGCGCGGGACGTTCAACGTCCTGGAAGCCGCTCGCCGCAGCGGCAAGCGCATCCCCGTCGTTTTCGCCAGCACCAACAAGGTCTATGGCCGCCTCGCCGACCTTGCTATGCGCGAAGAAGACGGCAGATACGCGCCTCGCGACGCGGGCGTCCGAGCGCACGGCGTCGACGAGACGCGCGGCCTCGATTTCTGCACGCCCTATGGCTGCTCCAAGGGCGCGGCGGACCAGTATGTCCTCGACTACGCCAAGTCATACGACCTGCCGACGGCGGTGCTGCGCATGAGCTGCATCTATGGACCGCGCCAGTTCGGGACGGAGGATCAGGGTTGGGTCGCCCATTTCCTGCTTAACGCGTTCTCCGACCGGCCGATCACCATCTACGGTGATGGCAAGCAGGTGCGCGACATCCTCCATGTTGCCGACGCGGTCGCGGCTTATCGCGCCGTGCTCGACCGCATCGAGGCGATCAAGGGCCAAGCATTCAATCTCGGCGGCGGACCGGCAAACGCCGTCAGCCTGCGCATGCTGCTGAAGGAGATTCGCGACATAACGAAACGGGACGTTCCGATTCGTTACGACCGCGAACGCACCGGCGACCAACCGTTCTTCGTCGCCGACACGCGCGCGATCGAGGCGGCGCTGGGGTGGAAAGCGCACGTCCCGTGGCAAAACGGCATCCGCGACCTCGCCGACTGGCTGCAGCGTCATCGCCTCGACCCGCATCCCGAACCGGCGAGGTACGTGGCATGAGGGTCGCTCTGGTCAATCCGTCCTGGACGTACCAGGACAGCATCTATTTCGGCTGCCGCCAGCCGCATCTGCCGCTCGAACTCGGCCATTCGAAAGCGCTGCTCGAAGCAGCCCGCCACGAGGTGCTGATGCTGGACGGGCAGATCCAGAAGCTCGACAACGCCGCGCTCGCCGATCGCGTCGCCGCATTCGAGCCTGACATGACCATCGTCAGCACCGCGCCGACCTACCTGTTCTGGCGCTGCGCACCGCCCGAGTTGCGCGTGCCGGCCGATTTCCTCAACCATCTTGCCGGGCGCGGCGGTCGCACCGTCGCCGTCGGGCCGCATGGCTCGGCGACGCCGACGCCGACTTTGCGCAAGCTTGGCGTCGACATCGTCGTGCGCGGCGAATGCGAGGAAGTGGTCGCGGAACTTGCCCGCCGCGACGACTGGAGTGCGGTGCCGTCCACCGCCCACTTCGAGGATGGAGAACTGGTCTCGAACGGCGGCGTGCATGCGAGCTCGTTCATCGATCACCCAGCGCTCGAATGGCCATCAGACTGGATTGCCGCCCATTCGCACCATCATCACCGCTTCGACGACGACCAGGTCGGCTTTGGAGCGGAGGTCGAGGCGTCGCGCGGCTGCCCGTATAATTGCAGTTTCTGCGCCAAGATCGATTTCCGCGATGCCTATCGCCGCCGGAACCACGAAGCAGTGATCGCCGAGATCGACCGGCTGATCGCACAGGGCGTCGGCTACATCTATTTCATCGACGAGATCTTCCTGCCGCAAAAGGCATTGCTGGAGGCGCTGGTCGATCGTGATGTGAAGTTCGGCGTGCAGACCCGTATCGACCTCTGGAAGCCGGAATTGCTGAAGCTGCTCGGTGCCGCCGGCTGCGTCTCGATCGAGGCGGGCCTCGAAAGCCTGACGGTGGAAGGCCGCGCCATGCTGGCAAAACGCTGCCGTTTGGGCACCGAGGAGCTGGCCGCGTTGCTGGTCGACGCAAGGCGCCACGTGCCGTTCGTGCAGGCCAATCTGATCGGCGTGGTCGAGGACGATCCCGCGCTCGTCGATTATTGGCGGAAGCACCTGATCGACAACGGCGTTTGGGCCAACGAACCGGTGCCGCTCTATCCTTATCCGAGTTCGCCGAGCTACCGCGAACTTTGGGGCGAGCCGGACGATCTCGCCTGGGAGCGCGCGCATGAACATTATCTCGCATCCTTCCGAACGTTCAGCGACATCCAGGAGAAGCGGCCGCGTCCGCTGGCCGAATTGGAGGCCACATGTTGCGGACACTGAGCCCGCGGCCGCGGCGTATCCTGATGACTGTCGATGCGGTTGGCGGCGTCTGGCGCTATGCGCTCGATCTGGCCAGGCAACTGGTCGCCGGCGGCGACAGCGTCGTGCTTGCCGGGCTTGGTCCGGAACCGTCCAGGCAGCAGGCCGAGGAGGCCCAGTCATTCGCAACGCTGACATGGCTCAACACGCCGCCCGACTGGATGACCCGCAACGAGCACGACCTCGACACATTGCAGCAGGAGCTGCACCCGCTCATACGTGACTACGCCGTCGAAATCGTCCATCTCAACGCGCCGACGCAGGCCGCGGGGCTCGACGTGCCCTGCCCCGTCGTGGCGGTGTCGCATTCCTGCGTGGTGACATGGTTCCACGCCGTCAAGGGACAGGCGGCGGACGGCGAATGGGCTTGGCAGAAGCACCGCAACCGGCGCGGTCTCGACAAAGCAGGAATGGTCGTTGCGCCCAGCCGCAGCCATGCCGACATGCTCGAAACCTGCTACGGGCCGATCGCGCGCCTGAGCGTCGTCGGCAACGGGGCGCGGCCCGGCGCGAAGAGCGAAAGACGGGAATCGGTCGTTTTCGCCGCCGCGCGCTGGTGGGACGAAGGAAAGAATGCGGCGGTGCTGGACCAGGCCGCCTCCCTGACGCAATGGCCGGTCTTCGTCGCCGGCTCGCAGCAAGGGCCGGACGGCCAGCATGTTGGCTTCAGTGGCGCCGTTCCCCTCGGGCCGGTGCCACATGAGGAAGTGCGCTCGCTGATGGGGCGGGCCGGTATCTTCGTATCGCCGTCGCTCTACGAACCGTTCGGCCTGGCCACGCTGGAAGCCGCAATGTCGGCAACGCCCTTGGTGCTCGCCGATATCGCGACCTACCGGGAACTGTGGGACGGCGCGGCCCTGTTCTACGACGTGCGCGATCCGGGCGATCTCGCCAGCTGCATCAATGGCCTTTGCGATGACGCGCAGCGCCGGCGAGAACTCGGTGAGGCGGCGGCGCGCCGAAGCCGCAGATTTTCACTGGCAAGGCAGGCGACCGCCATGCGCGGCGTCTACGACAAGGCGGCCCTGGCCACCATGGCGGATAATTGATTATGCGATTTTTATTCTACACCCATTCGATCGTTTCCGACTGGAACCACGGCAACGCACATTTCCTGCGCGGCATCATGCGCGAGCTGGTCGCGCGCGGGCACCAGGCGATCGCGCTGGAACCCGCCGACGGCTGGAGCCGGTCGAACCTGGTAGCCGAGAAAGGGTCCTTCGCGATCGAGCGATTCCGGAAGGATTTCCCCGAGTTGATGCCGGTGACCTACGATGCCGCTTTCGACCACGAAGCCTGGATATCCGATGCCGATGTGGTGATCGTGCATGAGTGGACCGAGCCGGACCTTGTTGCGCGGCTGGGCAAGGCGAAAGCAACTGGCGGCCGTTTCACGCTGCTGTTCCACGACACGCACCATCGCGCCATCTCGGCCACGCAAGCGATTTCTGCCTTGCAGCTTGAACATTACGACGGCGTGCTCGCCTTCGGCGAGGCGCTGCGGGAAAGCTATCTTCGCGCCGGATGGGGCAAGCGGGTCTTTACCTGGCACGAGGCAGCCGATGACCATCTGTTCGAGCCCCATCCTGAAATCGAGCGCTGCGCCGACCTGATCTGGATCGGCAATTGGGGCGACGACGAGCGCAGCGCCGAAATCAGGGAATTCCTGGTCGAGCCGGTGCGTGAGCTCGGATTGAGCGGCACTGTCCACGGCGTTCGCTATCCACGGCAAGCGCTCGCCGACCTTGCGGCCGCCGGCCTGCGCTACGAAGGTTGGATCGCCAACGCCGACGTGCCGAAGGCGTTTGCAGCAAACCGCATCACAGTGCACATCCCCAGGCGTCCATACCGCGAAAGCCTGCCCGGCATCCCGACCATCCGCATGTTCGAGGCGCTCGCCTGCGGCATCCCGCTCGTTTCGGCGCCGTGGTCCGATGTCGAACGCCTGTTCAGGCCCGGCGTAGATTTTCTGTTTGCAAACAACGGTTCCGAGATGCGGCGTCATCTTCGCGCCGTGCTGCACGACGCGGATCTCGCCGCTTCTCTGGCGACATCGGGCCTCGAGACCATCCGCTTGCGGCACACATGCCGGCACCGGGCGGATCAATTGTTCGGCGTGCTCGCCGAATGCGGGCGCCGCCAAGCCGCCGACACGATTCTTGCAACGGAGGCCGCCGAATGAAGATTGCATTTTACGGGTCAAGCCTGCTGTCGTCCTACTGGAACGGCGCGGCCACCTATTACCGCGGGCTGCTCAAGGCTCTGGCCAGGCTCGGCTATGACATCACCTTCTATGAGCCCGATGTCTACGATCGCCAGAAGAACCGCGACATCGAGGCGCCGGACTGGTGTGCCGTCGTCGTCTATGAGGCGACCCCACAGGCGCTGATGCAGGTGGCGGCGCGGGCGGCGGAGGCAGATATCGTCGTCAAGGCGAGCGGCGTCGGTTTCGCCGACGACGCGCTGTTGCGGGCGGTGCTCGATCACGCCCGTGCCGGTGCGCTCACCGTATTCTGGGATGTCGATGCGCCGGCGACGCTTGGCCAGTTGCGCGACGAGCCCGACCATCCGCTGCATCGCGCGCTGCAGGAAATCGACCTCGTGCTGACCTATGGCGGCGGCGACCCGGTGGTCTGGGCCTATCGGGCAATGGGGGCGGCCGAATGCGTGCCGATCTACAATGCGCTCGATCCGGAAACGCATCATCCGGTCGGCAAGGACATGCGCTTTGCCTGCGATCTCGCCTTTCTCGGCAACCGGCTGCCGGACCGCGAGGCGCGCGTCGAAGCCTTCTTCCTCGACCCGGCCGGCCGCTCCGCCGATCAGCGCTTCCTGCTCGGCGGATCGGGCTGGGGCGACAAGCAGATGCCCGCCAATGTCCGATGGCTCGGCCATGTCGGCACGCGCGACCACAATGCATTGAACGTCACGGCCAAGGCGGTGCTGAACATCAGCCGCGACAGCATGGCGGCCAATGGCTTTTCACCTGCGACGCGCGTTTTTGAGGCGGCGGGCGCCGGCGCATGCCTCATCACCGACGCCTGGCTCGGCGTGGACCTGTTCCTGAAACCCGGCGAGGAAATCCTGGTCGCGCGCGATGGCGAGGACGTCGCCGAGATCATGCAAAGCCTTAGTGCCGAACGGGCTAAGGCGATCGGGACATCGGCGCTTCGGCGCGTGCTTGGCGAACATACCTACACGACACGTGCCGTTTTAGCCGACGCCATCTTCAGGCGCCATTTCGAGCGTCCGACCGTGGAGGCGGCCGAATGACAAAGCCGCTCGACATCGTCTTTCTTGGCCTGTCGCTCTCCTCATCCTGGGGAAACGGCCACGCCACCACCTTTCGGGGGCTGCTTAAAGGTCTCCACGAACTCGGCCACCGCGTCACTTTTCTCGAACGCGACGTGCCGTGGTACGCAAGTCACCGGGATCTGCGCGATCCCGATTTCTGCGCCTTGCGCTACTATGAAACGATCGATGATCTTCGCCGCAATTTTGCGCGCTGTCTGCGCGATGCCGATATCGTGGTCGTCGGCTCCTTCGTTCCCGAAGCCCCTGAAATCATCGACGTCGTGGCATCGCTGTGCACGGGTCAGTTCTGCTTCTACGACATCGACACGCCGATCACGCTGGCAAAGCTTTCGACCGATGATTGCGAGTACATTGCCAGGCGGCAGGTCCCGTATTTCGACGTCTACTTCTCCTTCACCGGCGGGCCGACGCTTGCCCGTCTGACAGCGGAATTCGGCGCGAGGCGGGCCGAGCCACTCTACTGCTCCGTCGACCCGGAACGGCATCACGGAACCGGTGATCCAATCCGCTGGGATCTCGGCTATCTCGGCACCTACAGCCCCGATCGCCAGGCGACGCTGGAGGCCCTGCTGTTCGAACCGGCGCGTCGCATGCCGGAGCGCCGCTTCGTCGTGGCAGGCTCGCAATATCCGCGCGAAATCGCCTGGCCGGACAATGTGGATCGCATCGAACACCTGCCGCCGGCAGATCACGCCGCCTTTTACAGCCGCCAACGCTACACGTTGAACGTCACGCGCAGTTCCATGATCGCGGCCGGATGGTCGCCCAGCGTACGCCTCTTCGAGGCAGCCGCCTGCGGCACGGCGATCATCAGCGATAGCTGGGCCGGACTGGACAGCCTGTTTCCAGAGCGGACGATCCACACGGCGCGCAGGACCGAGGACGTAATCGGTATCCTGTCTGGGGAATCCGACGGCGCCCGGCTTGCCATGGCCAGGCAGGCGCGCGTGCTCATCCTCGCAGCTCACACAAGCATCGCAAGAGCCCGCGAATTCGTTTCGCTGCTGGCGCAGACCAAATCGCCACGTTCTGTTCTCGATCTGGACGTCGAGAGCGCAGCATGACCCGCAGACGGGAGAAGATAGAGATGCAGCTATCAAGAAAGGCGCAACGGACCAAGACCGTGCTTGTCGCCGGCGGCGCAGGTTTCCTCGGTTCGCATCTTTGCGAGACAATGCTCCAGGCCGGCTGGCGCGTGATCTGCGTCGACAATTTCCTTACCGGCCGCATGGAGAACATAGCATCGATCGCCGATCGTCCGGATTTTCGGCTGATCAAGCAAGACATTTGCCGACCGTTGGAGCTTGGCGAACCGGTTGACCGCATCTTCAACATGGCGTGCGCGGCCTCGCCACCACGCTATCAGGCCGACCCGGTCCACACGACACGGACTTGCGTCATCGGGACGCTCAATCTGCTGGAGCTCGCCGCCCGTAATGGCGCCCGCTTCCTGCAGGCGTCCACCAGCGAAATTTATGGCGATCCCGAACAGCATCCGCAGAAGGAAGACTATGTCGGCCACGTGAACTGCATCGGGCCCCGCGCCTGCTATGACGAAGGCAAGCGCACCGCCGAAACCTTATGCTTCGATTATTTGAGAATGGGAAAAGCCGATATCCGTGTCGCGCGCATCTTCAACACCTATGGTCCCAGGATGGACCCTGCGGACGGACGGATCGTTTCCAATCTGATCATGCAGGCACTCGAGAGACGGCCGCTGACGATATTCGGCGACGGGCTGCAGACCAGGTCGTTCTGCTACGTTTCCGATCTGGTCGACGGCTTGATCCGGTTGATGGAGGTCGATCCCAACCCGCGCCAGCCCGTCAATCTGGGCAATCCGGGGGAGTTCACCATCCTGCAATTGGCGGGCCTGGTGAGAGGCATGACCGCCACCAAGTCGGACTTGAAATTCCTGCCGCTGCCGCAAGACGATCCTCGCCGTCGGCAACCCGACATTTCCCGCGCAAGGAAGCTTCTCGGCTGGTCGCCCAAAGTGCCGCTCAGGCAAGGTTTGATGCGCACAATCGGCTATTTTGCCGAGCTTGAGACGGCGCAGATGGTCGACAGAAGACGTCGAATTGCCGCCACCGTGCGTTCTGCATCAGGCCGGCTGCAAAACCTGCCGGCCTGAAGGCAATATTTGCCACGTTCCCTTCGGAGATCACGGTCGTTTCGGGCCGGTCGTCGGTCACTTTTTCTCGTCGCGGGAACAACCCGTCCAGCTTTTGGTTCTGCCAAGGTACCGGCATGGAGACGATTGTGCATCCGAAGCGATCCGCCAAAGACATCGAACAAATGGCCGCAAAGGAGACGGCTGCCTTCCTGCGGCGCGCCTCCATCACCTATCTGGAATGTTGTGTGAGCCTGATGATGACGCACCTTCAGCGCGAGGAGGTAGCGGCCATCCTCGAAAAGGAAGCGGATATGCTGCGCCGGCTGGACTGATCCCGCTCGAGCGGCGGCAGGTCGCCTTGGCTTTCCAGGAAACGAATCAGCGCGGCAGCGTAACGTCTTGCCGCGGCCGCCAGCCGGATCTGTTCCCGATCATCGCCCGATCGCTCAGCCATGCTCCACAAGCCAAGCTGGAAGGCGAGATAGCAGGGCTCGTAGTAGTGGACCAGATTGGCATCGACGGGACGAGACGTAGTCGCCTCGACAGCTTTGCACAGTGCCGCAGTCGCTGCGTCGGCGAGGCTGTACTCGACACGGGCGCCGGCAATGTCCCAGGCGATGTCCTGGCAGCCGACCAGATCGTGCGACCGACAATGGTCGAGTGCGTCCGTCTTGATCAGCGTTCCGCCGCGCGAAAGGATGAACTCCCACGGATGAAGCCGCCCGTCGATTTCGACCCGCTGCATGGTCTTTGGTGGAGCCTGTTTCGAGAACCAGTTCCGCAGCTCCGCCGCGCGGCTTTCGCCCAAAGCCTCGCTTGTATTCTGCACGGCCATGTCGGCAAGCGCCTCCAGCGAGGCGCCCGGTTCGGAGGCGGGCAGATTGGCTGCGCGCCAGGACAGATAGCGCGCGAGATGAGCGACCATTTTTTCTTTCGAATGCCTTGCCCGCTCCAGCGTTGTACCGTCGATCCAGCGTTCAACGAGAAAGCCATGGCACAGCCCGGCGATGTCCGGGCCAAAGCCTGCGTCATTCAGGCTCCTGGCAGTCTCGGCCTTGTGCATTCCGATTTCACCGAGGCCGACGAATTTGACCGACCATTTTTCCCGGCCCGCAGAAGCAAGAAACTTTCGCCGCTCGAAGCTGCGGTGGACGGGTGGCCAACGATCCAGCGAGCCATAGTGCAAGCGACGCCACTCTCCGGCGGATGTTTCGGTCAGGCTGGCCGCTGTGCGGCCGATCGTCCTGGCCACCCAATCCCGCAACGTCGGGACAGCGGATCCAGCGGGGAAAGTCCGTTCGAAATCCACGCTGTGTTTTTGGCAAACCGTCCATGCCTCTCGACTGTCCGCCGATGCCTCGGGGCCCGGCCCACCCGAATGGCTGGGGAACAGATGGATGCGCCCGGCATCGATATCCAGCGCTTGCAGCCATGCGACGACTGCGTGAAACGAGCTGCCGGACAGGCCCGGGCCCTCATCGACGACAGCGAAATGGGCCGATGGCCTTGTCCTCCAGCCGCCGATCAGTTCCGGATCGGCGGCAAGCCGCCTGCGAAACGGATGGCCGGTTGGACGGACGCTGACGGGTGCCGGCGCGCCGATGGCTGCCGCCACCATCGCTGCCAGCCCCAGGCCGATGCTGCGGATGCCGATTAAGCATGTGTTCGCATCGAGACCCGACTGCCGTGCGGCGACGAAATAGCTCTCCGGATAGAGCGCGTAATGGGCGTAGCCCTCGGCCGTGCCGATGAGGATTTCGCCATCGCAATCGAGTTCGGCCAGCATTCGCGGCACGTCGGCATCGACCGGGCCGTCGATGGCGAATCCGGCCGCCCACGATCTGCCCACGTCCCGGGCCAAGCCGACCAGGAGATTTGCGCCCGCGATCCGCTGTCGGGAATTCCTGTCCATGCCGTTGGCCTCGAATTCAGCATCGGCAAGGCCCTGGACCAATTCCGAGATATTGATGAACAGGCCGACCAGGGCTGCGTGCCGTCCGATCCCGCTTGGCATATCCGCAATGTGCCCGGCTGCTTCGCAGGCCGAGCCGCGAACATATCGCGCGCTCTCAATTCGCTTGTGGTCGCCATAGACGATCATTGTCCCTTCCCGGTTGGCCTCACTGCACAACTCGGCGAGCGCTACTTTGATCCACCATCGGTTGCACGATTTTTGCAGCCGGCAAGGAACAATCAGCGAGGCAGACGGTTTGGCACGAAGAACTTACCTTCAACAGCATAGGCAGCGGTTTCGTGGGATCGAAGAAAGTTCGGATCGGAATAGTCGGCGTCGGCAACTGCGCCTCCTCCCTTGTTCAGGGCATCACCTATTACCGCGACGCAAGGAGCAATGAGCCCATACCCGGGCTGATGCATGCCGATCTTGGCGGCTATCATGTCAAGGACATCGAAGTGGTCTGCGCTTTCGACGTCGCCAAGGGCAAGGTCGGACGCGATGTGGCAGACGCGATCTACAGCGCGCCGAACAATACTTTCCGCTTTGCCGATGTGGCGGCTACCGGCGTTCGCGTCGAACGCGGGCCGACACTGGACGGCATCGGCAAATATCTGCGCGACGAGATCCAGGAGGCCGACGAACCCGTCGCCAACATCAGCAAGATCCTCGCCGAAAGCGGCGCCGAAATCCTGGTGTCCTATCTGCCTGTCGGTTCGGAGGAGGCAACGCGCTTTTATGCCGAGTGCGCGCTCGAGGCGGGCTGTGCCTTCGTCAACTGCATACCCGTCTTCATCGCCTCGCGGCCGGAGTGGCGCCGGCGCTTCGAGCAGCACGGCTTGCCGCTGATCGGCGACGACATCAAGAGCCAGGTCGGTGCGACGATCGTCCACCGGCTGCTCGCCAACCTGTTCCGCGAGCGCGGCGTGCGCATCGATCGCACCTACCAGCTCAATTTCGGCGGCAACACCGACTTCCTCAACATGCTGGAGCGCGAGCGGCTGGAATCGAAGAAGATCTCAAAGACGCAATCCGTCACCAGCCAGATCGACGTTCCCTTGGAGCCCGGCAACATTCATGTCGGGCCAAGCGACCACGTTCCATGGCTGACCGACCGAAAGTGGGCCTATATCCGGGTAGAAGGCACGACCTTCGGCGGCGTGCCGCTGAATGCCGAGCTCAAGCTGGAAGTGTGGGATTCGCCCAACTCGGCCGGCGTCGTCATCGATGCGGTGCGTTGCGCCAAGCTGGCGCTCGATCGCGGCATCGCGGGCGCGCTGACCGGTCCCTGCAGCTATTTCATGAAATCGCCGCCCGAGCAGTTCACCGACGCGGAAGCCCGCCAGCGCACGCTCTCTTTCATCGCGGGCAAGGACGAGCCGATGCTCGATGCCGCGGAATGACGACGACGTTCTTTCTGGTGCGCCACGCCGCGCACGACAATGTCGGCTGTTATCTTGCCGGACGGATGGCCGGCGTTTGCCTCGGCGAAGCCGGCAAGGCACAGGCCTCGCATCTGGCAGACCGCATGGCACGCGAGGCGATAGCGGCAATCTTCTGCAGCCCGCGCGAACGCACGCAGGAGACTGCCAATCCGATCGCGCTCGCCTGCAATGCCGGTGATATCGTGATCCGCGAGGAACTCGATGAGATCGACTTCGGCACCTGGTCGGGAAAGACCTTCGAAGAGCTGAACCAGGATGCCGACTGGCGGGTGTGGAACGACCAGCGTCAGCAGGCGAGAACACCGAGCGGCGAGACCATGCTGGACGTGCAGCAACGCGTCGTCTCATTGATCGAGCAGGTCCGCGGCACCTACCAGAACCAGGGCGTCGCACTGGTCAGCCATGCCGACGTCATCAAGGCCGCCGTGTGCAAGGTGCTCGGCCTGTCGCTGGGAAACTGCTTTCGCTTCGATATCGACCCAGCGTCGATCACCACGGTTGTTTGGGGGGACTGGGGGTCGAACCTGATCAGACTCAACGAAGCTGCCTGACGAGGAATTGCCGGATGCGCATGGTCATTTTCGGTCTTACCGTGACATCGTCGTGGGGCAATGGGCACGCCACGCTGTGGCGCGGATTGATCCGGGCGATGGCCGGGCTGGGCTGGTCTATCACCTTCTTCGAACGCAACACTCCCTATTATGCCGGGACGCGCGACCTCGACCAGTTGGATGGCGGCAACCTCGTCCTTTATCAGGATTGGGAGGACATCCAGCGCGTTGCCGAGCAGGCGATGAATGAGGCCGATGTGGTCATCGTCACCTCCTATTGCCCCGATGCCGTGAGCGCGTCGCGCCTTGCCCACCAGGCCTGCCGCGGGCTGAAGGTGTTCTACGATCTGGATACGCCGGTGACGCTGGCGCGGATCGAACAAGGTGAGCCTCCGGCCTATTTCGGGCCGGAAGGGCTTCGCGATTTCGATCTCGTGCTGAGCTACACGGGAGGAACCGCGATCGACGCATTGAGGTCGATGCTGGGTGCGCGCCGCGTCATGCCGCTCTACGGCCATGTCGATCCAGAGCGACACCGGCCCGCCCCGCCCAGGCCGGAGTTTGCCGGCGACCTTTCCTATCTCGGGACCTATGCGGCAGACCGCCAGGCCGGGGTCGAGAGGCTGCTGGTCAGTCCGGCTGCACGCCTGCCGGAGCGCCGCTTCATCATTGGCGGCGCACAATATCCGCAGGAATTCCCGTGGAGCGACAATATTTTCTTCGTCCGGCATCTGCCGCCGGCCGACCACCCCGCCTTCTTTTCATCATCACGGCTGACCCTGAACGTGACCCGCGAGGCGATGGCCGAAAGGGGCTGGTGTCCTTCCGGCCGGCTGTTCGAAGCCGCCGCTTGCGGTGCCGCGATGGTGAGCGACACATGGCCGGGACTGGAGGCCTTTTTCCGGCCCGGCGAAGAGATCGTCGTGGCGAACAGCACCGACGACGTGGTCGCCGCGCTCGACCTGTCCGACGCCGAGCTTGGCGCTATCCGCCGCCGAGCGCGCGAGCGGGTGCTGGACGAACACACCTCGGCGCGGCGCGCGAAGGAATTCGACCGCATCCTGTCCGATGCACTGCACGGCTCCACGCATGGCGAGCAGTTGAAGGAGGCAGTTTGATGTTGGGCATCGTGCCCGCAGCCGGACGGGGAAGCCGCATCCAGCCGCTCGGCTTTTCGAAGGAGCTTCTGCCGGTCGGCAGCCGCATCGACGGCAACACCGAGCGGCCTTGCGCGGTCAGCGAATACCTGGTGCGCCGCATGGTGCGCGCGGGGGCCGACAAGATCTGCTTCGTCATCGCCTCGGGTAAGTCGGATATCCTCGAATATTATTCTGCCGGCTATGCCGATGCGACTGCGCTGTTTGTGGTGCAGCCCTCTCCGGTCGGCCTTTGCGACGCCATCTTCCGTGCCGCGCCGCTCGTCACAGCCGATGAGACCGTTCTGGTCGGGTTGCCCGATACGATCTGGTTTCCCGAAGACGGCTTCCTGGCCCTCCCGGACGACGGCCTGTCCTTCCTGCTGTTTCCGGTGGACCAGCCGGAGTTCTTCGATGCCGTCGTTGTCGACCAGGAGGACCGGGTGAAGCAAATCCAGGTCAAGCAGCAGAATGCCCAATCGAACTGGATCTGGGGTGCGTTCAAGATGCCCGGCCGCACCCTTCACCAGCTCGCCGCGCTGTGGCGGGAACGGGACCGGTGCGACGAATATATCGGCACGCTGGTCAATGCCTATCTCGCCGCCGGAGGCGATGCCTATGGCATCAAGGCTGGCACCGCCTATGTCGACGTCGGCACCTTCAACGGCTACCGCACCGCACTTCGCCTGCTTGAAAGCGCCGCCGGTACCAAGGACGACCAAGTCGCCATTACGCTGCCCGGCCACCAGCACGTCCCTGTCCTCGCAGGCGAAGGAGGCTAGCCATGCTGCATTCCGATGCCGAAATCCGCCGCCGTATCGATGCGCTCGGCCCATGGTTCCACAATATGGAACTGGCCGGCATCGAAACCGCTCCCGACCATTTCCTCGGCAACTATCCGCTGATCAAATGGCGCAAATTCGCCGACGCGATTCCCACCGATCTTTCCGGCAAGGCGGTGCTCGACATAGGCTGCAATGCGGGTTTCTATTCGATCGAGATGAAACGCCGCGGCGCCGGTCGCGTGCTTGGCATCGATTTCGATGAGGCTTACCTGGCGCAGGCGCGCTTTGCCGCGGAGGTAGCAGACTGCGACATCGAATTCCGGCAGCTCTCGGTCTACGACGTCGGCGCCCTGCATGAGCGGTTCGACATCGTGCTGTTCATGGGCGTGCTCTACCATTTGCGCCATCCCTTGCTCGCACTCGATCTGATCCGGGAGCACGTCGCCCGGGACCTGATGATCTTCCAGTCGATGCAGCGCGGCAGCACCAACGTGCCGGCGCTCGAGCAGAATTATCATTTCTGGACCCACGACCTGTTCGACCGGCCGGAGTTCCCAAAGCTGCATTTCATCGAGCATCGCTATGCCGACGACCCGACCAACTGGTGGATTCCCAATCGCGCTTGCACCGAAGCCATGCTGCGCAGCGCCGGCTTCGAGATCGTCCTGCAACCGGAGCAGGAGGTCTATTTCTGCCGCACCGCCGACGTGCCGGCCGGTGGCGGCGTCGTCTACCCGTCGAAAGGACAAATAAATGATTGAAGCCGCGATGATCTGGAACGAGCCCAACAACAAATCCCACTGGGATCCCGAGCTCGACCCCGACTGGAGCCGCTTCGCCAACATGGCAATCCTGGCCGCCGACGCGATCGCGTCGGAGAATCCGGCCTTGACCAAGGTCCTTGGCGGCATCTCGCCGATCGATGCCGGTTTCATGACACGGATGAAGGAGTTCGACGTGCTCGATCATGTCGATGCTGTCGCCGTGCACGGTTTCCCGCTCGACTGGAACCTCTGGCAGATCCACGAATGGCCGCAGAAGATCGGGGAGATTTCGGCTGTCACCGATCTTCCGGTATGGGTCAGCGAGGTCGGCGTGTCGACCTTCGGCGCCGAGGAGGTACAGGTCTGGGGCCTGCGCCGGACCGCGGAATTGCTGATCGGCAACGCACCGCGCATCCAATGGTACAGCCTCTACGACCTGCCGCGCGAGTGGGAAGCGACGACGCGCCATCGCGAGGCGGAAGGCTCGTCTTACTACCGCCATTTCTACATGGGCCTGCTCCGCCAGGACGGCACGCCAAAGCCCGCGCTCGAGGAGTTCCTGCACCACACGCCGGCAATGGGACTGGTGCAGTGGTTCCATTTCGAAGATCACCGGCTGGACGACGCCGTTGCCTGGATGAAACGCCTCGGCGTCACCAATCTGCGCACCGGGCTTTCCTGGGCCGACAGTTTCAGGCCCAACGCACTTGACTGGTTCGACAGGCAGATGGAGGCGTTGGCCGACTTCGACGTGACGGTCACCTTCTGCTTCACGCCGGAACACCGCGGAATGATGCCGCACCACAGCAGTCCGCCGCTGGTGCCGGAGGAATTCGCCGACTTCTGCGCGGCAATGACGCGCCGATATGCCGGCAGCATCGCTGCCCCTTCGGTCGGCAGGCTGCGCGCCTCCGCAGCGTGAGGAGCTTCGGCTCTCCAGCCATGACGCTCACCGTCCTCAACGTCGCCTATCCCCTCGCCCCGGTCGGGCCGGATGCGGTCGGTGGTGCCGAGCAGGTGCTGTCGATGCTCGACCAGGCGCTCGTACAGGCCGGACACCGCTCGATCGTGATCGGCTGCCAGGGCTCGAGCGCTGCGGGTGTCCTCATCGAGACGCCGGCCGAACCGGGCGTGCTCGATGAAGCGGCGAAGCGCCGGGCACAGCGTGCTCATCGCGCCGCAATTGCTACCGCACGCGCTCGCTGGCCAATCGACGTGGTCCATTTGCACGGTATCGATTTCGATGCCTATCTGCCGGGCGACGGGCCGACATTGGTGACCCTGCATTTGCCGCTCGACTGGTATCCGGCCGACGCTCTCAATCCGGCGCGGGAGGATCTGTGGCTGCATGCGGTATCGGCGGCTCAGCAAAGAACCGCGCCGCCGGGAGCCAGGCTGATCGGGCCGATTCCCAACGGAGTGGACGTCGACGCGCTGAGCGAACCGCAGGCCAAACACGACTTTGCGCTCGTGCTCAGCCGCGTCTGCCCGGAAAAGGGCATCCATCTGGCGCTGGACGCAGCCAAGAAGGCCAGAGTGCCGCTGGTCATCGGTGGCAAGGTCTATCCCTACGAAACGCACACAGCGTATTTTCGCGACGAGGTCGAACCCCGGCTGGACGACCGGCGCCGCTTCCTTGGTCCGCTCGGCTTTGTCGCCAAGCGGCGCCTGCTGAACACGGCCCGCTGCCTAGTCATCCCGAGCCTTGCCGCGGAAACCAGTTCGCTCGTCGCCATGGAGGCGCTCGCCTGCGGCACCCCCGTGGTGGCCTTCCCGAATGGCGCACTGCCGGATGTGATCGAGCACGGCAAGACCGGGTATCTGGTCGGGGATGTCGACGAGATGGCCGAAGCCATCGCTGCCGCACCCAGCCTGGACCCCGAGACCTGCCGAGCCGAGGCGCGGCGGCGCTTTTCACTCGACCGCATGGTTTCCTCCTACATGGACGCCTATCGGGCGCTGGCACGGCTCGGCACAGACAGCGGGCAGCTCGCGACGGCAAAGTGAGCGCGACATGCTCCGCAGTGAGATCATCGACGATCCGGCGGACCTCGAAGCCCTCGAGCCGCACTGGTGGGAACTCTGGTCGCGCAGTCCCTCGGCGACGCCGTTCCAGTCTCCCGCATGGTTGCTGCCATGGTGGCGGACATTTGCTCCCGGCGAGCTAGCGACGGTCGCCATCTGGCGTGGCGACGATCTGGTCGGCCTGGCGCCACTCTATCTGGAACGCCACGACGCCGGCGCGCGATTGCTTCCGCTCGGCATTTCGTTGAGCGACTATCTGGATGTCCTTTGTCTTCCCGAGATCGCCGAACCGGTCGGCGCAGTCATCGGTGGCGCCGTTCTTTCCGTCGGCTGGTCACAGTGGATCTTGCAGGACCTGCCTCCCGGCGGCGCCGGCCTTGCCATCAGGCATGCCGCGCTCGAATCATGCCAAGCCGTCGGTCACGCCGCTTGCCCGGTGCTCGCCCTCGCCGGCGACCAGACGCTTCAAGGCTGTGTTCCGGCGCGGCGGAGGCGCCAATTGCGCCGCGCCCACAGGGCCGCGTCGAGACGCGGCAGTGTCTCCATCGAACCCGCTTTGTCCGATCCGCAGACATTCCTCGACCACCTGATCCGCCTTCACCGCGCGCGCTGGGCCGGACACGGCGACGGCGTTCTGTCCGATTCCCGCGTGGAAGCATTCCACCGTCAGGCGCTGCCGCAGCTGGTCGCACAGGTGCTTGCCCGATGCTGGCTTATCACGATCGGTAACGCGATCGTGGGCGCCTATTACGGGTTCCATCATCGTGGCCGCGCTTGCGCTTATCTCGGTGGCTTCGATCCGGCCTATGCCGAGGAAAGTCCCGGCGCGCTGCTCATCGGCCAAGCGATAAGGCAGGCGATCTGCGAAGGCGCGGAAGAGTTCGATTTTCTGCGCGGACAAGAGGCCTACAAGTACAGCTGGGGCGCCGTAGACCGGTGGACGATGCGCAAGATCTGGACGCGGAGCAAAGGGCGATGAGCGCGACCCAGCCGGAATCTCGGCGGTCGACATCAGCAAGGCGGGTGCTGGAGGAGTGCATGGCAGACGGTGCCGGCGTCGAAGCCGTCATCGCAAGGCTGGCTCTCCGTTTCGAGACAGGAATCGATGCTGCAGAATTGGCGAAGATTGCGCAAAACACGCACTCGGCTGACCCGCGAAACACGGCAAAACTGCAACGGATTGCGGACCTGCTTCGGCGCAGGCCCGAGATCTTCGCCACGCTGCGCAAAACAGGTGGTGCCGTTCGGCACGAGCGTGGCGAGGACGAGACCGACGATGCGGTCGTCAAGCGGCTGGCGGCCGGGTTTGACGCGGCGGCGGCGATCTCCCCGGCGGCAAGCGTCCAGCTGTCATCGCTGGGCAATGAGGAAAAGCTCTCT
Source organism: Mesorhizobium sp. M0184 (assembly GCF_040322215.1). Classification (NCBI taxonomy): domain Bacteria; kingdom Pseudomonadati; phylum Pseudomonadota; class Alphaproteobacteria; order Hyphomicrobiales; family Phyllobacteriaceae; genus Mesorhizobium; species Mesorhizobium sp. M0184. The sequence goes on along the minus strand of NZ_JAMYSZ010000007.1, from coordinate 82,648 downwards.
GCCGCTACGGCTGAGATCGTTGCATGGCTGGAGAGGCGAGGCTTTACCGGCACTGACCGCGACATACTGGATATCGGCTGTGGTATAGGTCGGTTCGAACAGGCGCTCTCCGCTCTGTCGCACCGGATCGTCGGCAGCGATATATCCCCAGCGATGATCTCGATCGCCCGCCGGCGATGCGCCGGGCTCGGCAATGTAGAATTCCGCCCTACGCGCGGTTTCGATCTTGCCGATTTTTGCGATGCCAGCTTCGACCGCGTGCTGGCCGTCGACAGCTTTCCCTATCTAGTGCTGGCCGGCCTTGCGGAGCGACATTTCGTGGAAATCGCGCGCGTGCTGAAGAGGCCGGGCATGGCCGCGCTTTTGAATTATTCATATCGCGGATCGCCGGCGCTGGATCGCGCCGATGTCCATAACTTCGCCAACGCAAATGGCATGCAAGTCCTCGTCGACGGCGAAAAGCCGTTCCGGCACTGGGACGGCGATGCCTTCCTGCTTACGATTTCCGGCGGAACATTGCGGCCCAACGCTGGTTCGGATGCCGAACGGGAAAAGCCGCTATTCGACGGTATGAAGGAGGACAAGATGGCGTCCGGAAGCAAGAAGCACATCGGTCGCGGCAGTCACGGCAAAGGCGCTGGCGCTGGCGCGATGACCGATCTTCCCAAGGACAAGATCGGAGAGAACGCCGTTCTGTCCAACAGAGACAAGAAGCAGCACACCAAGGAGCGTGGGCTCGACGGCAATCGGGTCAAGTCCGAGCAGTACCAGGATCATTCAGCGGATCGGCGGCCTGAAGACTGATCGTTGCGGCGGCATATGGCTTGCAGCCGGCGAGCAATTGAAACGCAGCGAGAGCCCAACCGCTGACGAAGCTGTGCAAGGACCGAAGCCGGTCGCATGGATGGCCTGCAAATTCTTGCAAACTCGCACTGTTGCCAGCAGAGTGAGGTGAAGGGACCAACATTTGCCAAGAGAACGCGATGTCTCGCTCAAGGGAAGATTCCGTCAGCACGCGTGCCGATCTGACGATAGACCGGGAAATCGCTTCCTTGCTTGCGGCCATCGAACAGGAAAGGGTTCCTGACCGGCTGACCAAACTTGCGATCGAGTTGCAGCATGCGCTTGTCGAAAGGCGCTTGCGAGACCAGCAACTAACGTGACGTGTATTAGCGGCGCCTCTCGGCTTCGAAGTCCAGTTGTCCTTCGGACAGATAGCTGCGCCTTTCCATCAGGGTTTGCGAGGAGCTTTCGCCAAGGTATTCCAGCACGCCGGCGCGTGCCCTGTTGAGCCGGCTCTTCACGGTTCCCACCGCGCAACCGCATATTTCGGCCGTTTCCTCATAGCTGACGCCCAGAACGCCTATCAACATCAGAACCTCGCGCTGGTGCTCAGGAAGGCTCTGGATGGCCTGGTGGACCTCCTTGCCCTGCACGGACCATTCCTGCGTCGCTTCCGAGATCGGCCGCAGCGAAGCGCAGTCGAGCAGGCCGGGCGCTTCCCTCACCGCGGCCCTGACACGCGTGTAGTAGGTGTTGCGCATGATCGTGAAGAGCCATGACTTCATGCGCGTTCCAGCTTCGAACTTGTCAATGTTAGCCAAGCCCTTGGTCAGCGTCTCCTGGACCAGGTCGTCGGCATCATCGGGGGTGCGGCAGAAGGTGCGGGCGAAAGCCCTCAAAGCGGGTATGAGGTCGACGATGGAAACTTCTTCGGTTTCGCGAGTCGCCAAGGCGTAGGCTGTAGGTGGCAATGGTCCAGCTCCCGTCCAGAATGAGTTCGTGAGCGCAGACCAGTTAAATGCATTGGGCGAAAGATCGTTCCGGCTGGCGAAAATCACCCGGTCCAGGAACCGGAGCGGCTTGGCTGGGCAATCCCGGCCGACGGCGATATTTTTGACGGAACAACCGTCGGGATCGCGGAGTTGGAATCTAGGCCGTCCGAAAATCCGGGGCGCCGCCATTGGCGTGTCGAAACGCGATTTTCGCAGCGAGCCTGGGCCGCCACCTCAAGGACAGTCCGCCACCTCAAAACAGGAGGAACCCATGGCAGGAAACAAGCACGCCAAAGGCAAAACGCCGGCCGATAGCGACCTTGCCAACGATCCCGGCATCGGCAGTTCCAAGGGCACGATCAAGGAGGGCGACCGGCTCGATCAGGGCGACAACACGTTCGAAGGCGATGTCGAGAACGACACCACGCCTCAAGGCGGTATCAATCCCCGGCAAAAGATGCGGACCAACAAATGACGCCAGCATCGGCCGGCGCACGATCGAACAAACCCTCTGCAACCCGTGCAGCAATCCCGCGTTAAAGAGCATGGGCCTCGCGTCCGCCCAGCGTTGATGCGACAGGCTCTTTCGCGGAGACACAGATGACAAAAAAATCGTTTGGCCGCCCCGTTCCAATTCTCGTCGGCCTTGGTTTCCCTCGCCATGTCGAAAATATCTGGCAGGCCTATGACGTCTTGAACGAATGGCCGAGTCGCGGCCCGGCGCACAAGGCGGCGTTCGACGCCTGTCGCGCCGGGCTGGCTGACGAGGTCGATGCCGAGACCGTGCGCGCGGCATTCGAAGCATTCGCCCGCAAGGCGGGCATTCTGGCGCACGATGTCGCCGCCGAAATACCAGCAGGCACCAATCCCACTGCGGTTCGCGACGTCGGCTAAAATGCCCAGCAGGCCATGTGACCCGCTGAGGCTAATTTATATCAAGGGTGGTTAAATCGGGAGGACCGCCATGCTGGAGATAAAGTTCGATGCTCCGGTTTGCATCTACTTCGGCAAGCCGGGACGATCGCGAATGGTCAGCTCCGTTTTCGAGGCTTCTTACTGCCTCAAAAGCGAGAAATGGCCTGCCCGCAATGCCCCGTTGTCGCTGATGGCGGGAGATGCATTGGATGGCGCCCAGATCGGCCAGATTACGGCAGCGGAAGCCCGCGAAGCATTTATCGACGCGGCTTTGGAAGCGAAGATTCTTGTCGAAGGCGAGCCGCATGACACACATGCCCGGACAGCCTTCATGCCGGACGGTGGGTGAACCGGCAGGCTGCTTCCCCGCAGAGCCGTTTATCGCGAATGGCTGGCTTCCTCGGCCTTTTTCTCCTGCTGCTGCCTGAGGACCTCGTCGGTTCCGACCAGCTTCTTCGATCCGCCGGGGATCGCGGTGGAAACAACGGCCGGCGGGTCGCTTGCGGGGAAAGAATCCTCCAGACCCGCCTGCAGCTGGTCTTCCAGCGTCTGCGGCTCTTCCGAGCGGCCAGGGGTCCTTCGGGTGTCTACATTCTCCAGCGGCTGTGTCATGTCCGGTGAAGACCTGACTTCTCGAATCCAGCCATAGAGCTGTTCGATGGCAAATTCCTTCATTGTGTCGAAATCGGCCTTTTCGTCACGCGATGCCTCGATTTGATCAACCATGGTCTTTTCGAACCGTTCGAGGCTCTCGCTTCCACACGCTCGGCAGAGACGCACCAGCGCCTCGCGCAGTATGAGTGGCGCAAAGTGCGCCGTCGCCTCAAGCCTGAGCTGCTGCAAACGCTCCGGGGTAGCGGCTTGGAACTTCGACATGTTCGACCTCTCGCCTTGTGGAGCATGTCAACGAAAATTGTCGGCGGATGTTCCATCGGTGGTGGCCGGTGCATCGCTTGATCCTCAGCGGTGCGCGCCACCACCGACTGCCATGCGGATACCGAGACCGACGACGAAGCAGCTGTGCCGGATGACCGTCCCGGCCGCCCGCTATGTAGAACCCATGCGGCTACTTCGGCCCGGATTCGCCAGATGCCTTGGTGCCATCGTTGGACCTGCCGGCATTTCGCATCATCTTGAGTGCTTCGTCCCTGGTCAGGCCGCACCTGCGGGCAAAGAAATTGACCTCATAGGCCTGCTCGGCCGACAGGCCGTCTTTGGCATGCACTCTGCGCTTGTGTTTGCGTCCGCTCATACAGGCTTGATCCCGTGAGACTTAGCCTCCCCAACTCACATCGGGCCAACCGGTTCCCCACTGCTTCGTCGCTGCGCAGGCTTTTCAGGCGCCGTCGGGCCGGCCGACCTTGTCCTTGAGTTCGTTCAGGAATGCGAGCAGCGCGTCCTCAGGATCGTCGGCCGCTTCGGTCAGCATATCGATGCCCCAGCGGCCGAGGACAGCCTCCTGGACGATGCTCGGCTGCGACATGAAGATGAAGGATTTCGGGCGATTCTTGTCATAGCCGGAGCGGCGCCAGGTCTGCCAAAGCCGGTGCAGCAGCAGACGGATGTTCATGTCGGACATGCTGTAGCCGATGAACAGGATGGTGCGCCCGAGCGCGTCGGCCCGAAATTTCACGTCGAGCGGCGAATCGAACGACAGCCGGTCGAAATAGTCGGTCTCCGCCAGGACCAAAGATTTGTCGTCGTCGAAATCGCCGTGGAATTTGATGATCTGCGTCACCTCGCCAGTGGCCTTGGGCAAATCCTTCGCATTGGCCACTTTCACAAAGGGCCGGCTATGGATCTCGAAGGCAACTTCGAGATTTCGGTCGTAGTTTGTCGTGTAGATGATCGGAAAATCGAGCGACACGATGAGCTTGTGGATCGCCGAGCCCTGCACTTTCTCCCGCGAGACGCTCCATTCACGATCCATCCAGCTGCGCAAAGGGCCGAGGCTCCCCTGCTTCAGCCGGTAGTATTCGGCAAGCGCCTGATAGCTGGCCTCCGGCGCACCGATCGTATCCTCGTCCAGACCGAGCTCTTTTTGCATGTGTTCGATGAGCTTTTGCCAGGACGGCAAGCCGACGCTCATCGACACCCCGGCTCCAACGAACAAGATCGCTCGCCGCTCTTTTACCGATTGAGCCAGTTGCTCGACTGCAGACAGCATTCGACACAACTGCGAAAAGCGCCGCTCCGTTCCAGCCGAACCCGGACCACCGGGAATAGATTTACTTCCAACGTGCGTGCGAACACTCGGATCGGCTGTTCCGAGCGCCCGGCCGCCGACTTTGGCCAACCGAACCCGACATTTATTTTCGTTGCATTTGGCACTTCTGCGCCGCTCACGCGTTGGAGAGTGTTCAACAAACACGGCGCAGCTGCAGCTAATGGAGCTCTGCGCCAACGTCGGCAAACTCGACAGCCAATGAGGCAAGCGCGACTGGTGGCGGCGAAAAATAGGGTGCCTGGCAAAACGGGAAAGAGGCCATTGGCTGCGATGCTGGGATGGACGCTGCTGGCAGGCTTCGCGCTGACTACCGCGGCGGTTGCTCAGTCAACGTCAAGTCCTGCGATAAATCCGCCTGCCGCAGCTGCTCCGCCCGACGACGGCCAGTGGGCGATGCCGGCAAAGAACTACGCCTCGACCCGCTACAGCGAACTTGCGGAGATCACCGAAGACAACGTCAAAAACCTGCAAGTGGCCTTCACCTTCTCGACCGGCGTCAACAAGGGCCAGGAGGCTGCGCCCCTCGTCGTCGGCAACACGATGTACATCGTGACGCCGTTTCCCAACATCCTCTATGCGCTTGACCTTACCAAGCCCGGCGCGCCGATGAAGTGGAAGTTCGAGCCCAATCCCGAGCCTGCGGCGCAGGGCGTTGCCTGTTGCGACGTGGTCAACCGCGGTGCAGCCTTCTTCGAAGGGCGCATCTATTTCAACACGCTCGATGGCCACACGATCGCCGTCGATGCGGCCACCGGCAAACCGCTCTGGAACACCCACATCGGCAACATCAACATCGGCGAGACCATCACCATGGCGCCGCTGGTGGTGAAGGGCAAAGTGCTGGTCGGCAATTCCGGCGGCGAAATGGGCGTACGCGGCTGGATCAAGGCGCTCGACGCCAGCGACGGGCACGTCGTCTGGACGGCCTACAATACCGGCCCGGACGCCGAGGTGCTGATCGGCCCCGATTTCAAGCCGCATTACGACATGGACAAGGGCAAGGATCTCGGCGTGACGTCGTGGCCGCCCGACGCCTGGAAGATCGGCGGCGGCAATGTGTGGGGCTGGATCTCCTATGACCCGGACCTAAACCTGATCTTCCATGGCACCGGAAATCCCGGTCCGTGGAATCCGGATCTGCGGCCCGGCGACAACAAATGGACCGCCGGAATCTTTGCCCGCGATCCCGACACCGGCGCAGCCAAATGGTTCTATCAATGGACCCCGCACGATCTGCACGACTACGACGGCATCAACGAACAGGTGCTGCTCGACATGACCTGGCAGGGCAAGCCCCGCAAGGTGCTGGTCCGACCGGAACGCAACGGCTACGTCTATCTGTTGGATCGCACCACCGGCGAGGTCCTGTCGGCAGTCCCCTTCGGGCCAGTCAATTCCAGCACGGGCGTCGACCTCAAGACCGGCCGGCTGATTGTAAATCCGGACAAGAAGACCGGCACCGGCAAGGTCGTGCGCGACATCTGCCCGACCGCATCGGGCCTCAAGGACTGGCAGCCTTCGGCATTCTCGCCCAAGACCGGTCTGCTCTACATCCCGCACAACAATCTCTGCATGGACGAAGAGGGCGTCGAGGTGAATTACATCGCCGGCACGCCCTATGTCGGCATGAACGTGCGCATGATCCCGGGGCCGGGCGGCAATCGCGGTGCTTTCACCGCCTGGGATGTCGCCGCCGCCAAGCCGGCGTGGAGCCTGAAGGAGAACTTTCCGGTGTGGAGCGGCGCCGTCGCCACCGCCGGCAACGTCGTGTTCTATGGCACTATGGAAGGCTGGTTCAAGGCGGTCAGCGCCAGGACCGGCGAACTGCTGTGGCAGTTCAAGACGTCGTCCGGCATCATCGGCCAGCCGATCACCTATCGCGGCCCGGACGGGCACCAATATGTCGCGATTCTTTCGGGCGTCGGCGGCTGGGCCGGCGCGATCGTATCCGGCGATCTCGATCCGCGCGACGCCACCGCCGCGCTCGGCTTCGTCAACGTCATGAAGGATCTGAAGGATGTAACCACGCCGGGAGGTACGCTGTATGTGTTCCGGCTCCCTTGAGAAGATCGGCCGAGTTGCGCGCGCACGGCGAAAATCTTCCCGGCGGTTTGGCGCCGCGGTCGGCGCACTGGCGCTCTCGCTCGTCGCCGCCGTTGCCGATGCGCGCGAATTGAGGATCTGCGCCGATCCCAACAACATGCCGTTCTCCAATGCCGCCAGGCAGGGCTTTGAAAACAAGATCGCCGAACTCGTCGCGACGGAGCTTGGTGCGACTGTTTCCTACACGTGGTGGGCACAGCGGCGCGGCTTCGTCCGCAACACGTTGAAAGCCGGCCTGTGCGATCTTGTGCCCGGCACGCCCGCCAATCTCGAGATGCTGCGCACGACCGCGCCCTACTATCGGTCTTCCTATGTGTTCGTGACACGCAAGGATGCGCCCGAAATCACGTCCTTCAACGATCCTCGCCTGCGCGATCTGCACATCGGCGTCCAGCTGATCGGCGATGATGGCGCCAACTCGCCCCCCGTCCAGGCGCTTGGCCGTCGTGGCATCGTCGGCCATCTCATCGGTTTCCCCGTCTATGGCAACTATTCGGCGCCGAACCCGCCAGCGCGCATCATTGAGGCGGTCGCGAATGGCGACATCGATATGGCCGTCGTCTGGGGGCCGTTGGCCGGCTACTTTGCATCCAGGCAGAAGGTGGCGCTGCGGATCACGCCGGTTTCGCCGCGCGTGGACGGCCCGCAACTGCCGATGATCTTCGACATCTCGATGGGCGTGCGCCGTGGCGACGATACGCTGCGCAGCGAGGTGAACGCCGCCCTGACCAGACACCGCGCCGAGATCGACGCGATCCTGGCGACCTACCAGGTGCCCCGCCTCGATCCTGTCGGAGCGCCTTGAAATGAAGCGAGGTCTTCTCTTGCTGGTGTTCGCAATCCTCGCGGTTGCCGCTTGCCAGCGTGAGGAACGCGACACGCGTCCACAGTCGGCGCTCGGCTCGGGCGATCAACCGGCAGCCGTGACTGCCCTCGAGCCGGGCGGCCAACGGCCGACCTCGTCCGACAGCAAGGCCGGCGTGTTCGAGGCCAACGCCTTCCACCTCAGCGAGGGCAAGCGTCTGTTCAACTGGTTCAACTGTTCCGGCTGCCATGCCAATGGCGGCGGTGGCATGGGCCCGGCGCTCATGGACCAGAAGTGGCTCTATGGCAGCTCGATCGAAAGCATCCACGCCACGATCAGGGACGGCCGGCCCAACGGCATGCCGAGCTTCCGCGACACGATCCCGGATGACCAGATCTGGGAGCTTGCTGCCTTCGTCCGGGCGCTGAGCGGCAACGCACCGTCCGCCGCCGCGCCGGGCCGCGACGACGACATGATGCCCCATCCGTCCGAAAATCGCCTGCCGGATGCCGCGACTCTGGGGAAGTCGCCGTGAACCGCCTTGTTTGCAGCGTGTGCTGCGGCGCAGCCTGCATGCTGCTCCTTGCAGGATGCAGCGGCTGGCAATCCGCGCTCGACCCAAAGGGCCCAGCCGCGGGCGAACTCGCATGGCTGATCTGGTTCTTCACCGCGCTGTGCACGGTGGTCTGGCTTCTGGTGATGGCCGTGCTGATCGTGCCATTGGCCCGGCGCGCGGCGCCGCTCGGCGACCCGCTTGTCCTCGACGCTGCCGCCGAGCGCAGCAAGATGCGAATTGTCGTCGCCGCACTCGCCGCTACCGCCCTGATCCTGGTCGGCCTGACGCTGCTGAGCTACTTCGCTAACCGGACGCTCGCCGCCATCGGCTCGGATGCGGCGCTGACGATCCGGGTGACCGGGCATCAATGGTGGTGGGAGGTGCGCTACGAAAACGATCAGCCGAACCGCATCCTGACGACCGCCAATGAAATCCACATCCCGGCGGGCGAGCCGGTGCGGCTTGTGGTGACCTCGACCGACGTTATCCATTCCTTCTGGGTGCCGAACCTCTCGGGCAAGCTGGACCTTATCCCCGGCCACGAGAACGTTCTCGATCTGAAGGCGGACAAGCCCGGCGTCTATCGCGGGCAATGCGCCGAGTTCTGCGGCGCGCAGCATGCCAATATGAGCACCTTCATCATCGCCGAACCTCGGCCCGTCTTCGATGCCTGGCTGAACGATCAGCTGCGGCCGGCGGCCGCCCCCGTGTCGGCCGAGGCCAAAACCGGCCACGACCTGTTCCTCAAACGGCCATGCGTGATGTGCCACAAGATCGGCGGCACCATCGCCGGCGGCACGGTCGCCCCAAACCTCACCCATATCGCAAGCCGGCAAACGCTCGCTGCCGGCACGCTGACAATGAGCCGCGGCAATCTCGCAGCCTGGATAGCCAATCCGCAGGGGATCAAGCCAGGCGCCCACATGCCCGTGGTGCGACTGGACGGGGACGAACTGAATGCGATCGTCGCCTATCTCGAGGGCCTGAAATGAGCAGCGCCGACCTGGCCCGTGAGCGTCGGCTCGCCGGCGAGCGAGCAGCGGCCGGCAAAGGAGACCTGGCCCCCGAGCGCGACGGTCCTCGCGATACCGGCCTCGACGACTCCAGCCTTGACCGCTGGCTGGCGCGGACATGGCAGACGGCGCCGGGCATCATCGGTGCGCTCTCGTGCGTCGACCACAAGATTGTCGCGCGGCGCTACCTGATCACCGCTTTCGCCTTCCTGTGCCTCGGTGGCCTCAGCGCCGTTGCCATGCGCATCCAACTGTCGGGCCCGGAGCGCGGGCTGATCGGGCCCGACCGCTACAACCAGCTGTTCACCATGCATGGCGTGACCATGATGTTCCTGTTTGCAGTGCCGATCGTCCAGGCTACCGGCATCTACCTCGTGCCGCTGATGGTCGGCACCCGCAACATCGCCTTTCCGCGCCTCAATGCATTCAGCTTCTGGATTTATCTCTCCGGTGGCCTCTTCGCCTGGGTGTCGTTTGCACTCGACATGGCGCCCGACGTCGGCTGGTTCTCCTACGTGCCGCTGTCCGGTCCTGAATTCGGGCCGGGCAAGCGTTCCGACGTGTGGGCGCAGATGATCACCTATACCGAAGTGTCATCGTTGGCGGTCGCGGTTGCCACCATCGTCACCGTGCTGAAGCAGCGTGCGCCGGGCATGTCGCTGGACAAGATTCCGCTCTATGTCTGGGCGATGCTGGTCACCTCCTTCGTCATCGTGTTCGCCATGCCGGCGGTCATGATCACGTCGACGTTCCTGATCCTCGACCGCCTGGTCGGCACCCATATCTTCAATCCCGCCGAGGGCGGCGACGTATTGCTGTTCCAGCACCTGTTCTGGTTCTTCGGCCACCCCGAAGTCTACATCATATTCCTGCCGGCTACCGGCATGGTGTCCTCGATCATCGCCGCTTTCGCCCGGCGTCCGGTATTCGGCTATCTGGGCATGGTACTGGCCTTGATCGCGGTCGGCTTTCTGTCGTTCGGCCTGTGGGTTCACCACATGTTCGCAACCGGTCTGCCCAAGCTCGGCGCGAGCTTCTTCACCGCCTCGAGCATGCTGATCGCCATCCCGAACGGGCTGCAGATCTTCTGCTGGCTGGCGACATTGTGGGACGGACGCCCGATAATCAGAACGCCGCTGCTGTTCGTGTTCGGTTTCTTCTTCACGTTCGTCGCGGGCGGCCTGACTGGGGTGATGCTGGCGTCGGTGCCATTGGACCTGCAAGTGCACGACACCTATTTCGTGGTCGCGCATTTCCATTACGTGCTGATCGGCGGGTCGGTGTTCCCGCTGCTCGGCGCGACCTATTTCTGGTTCCCCAAGATCACTGGCCGGATGATGAGCGAACGTCTCGGACGCTGGCACTTCTGGCTTGCCTTCCTAGGCTTCAATGCGGCGTTCTTTCCGATGCACATTGTCGGCCTGTGGGGCATGCCGCGGCGGGTCTACACCTATCCGGTGGAACTCGGCTGGGGCAACATCAACCTGTTCATCACAGCCGGCGCGGTCATCCTGTTCCTAAGCTTCGTTCTGTTCACTATAAACCTGGTGTACAGCGCCTCGAGGGGCGCCCCGGCCGGGGACAATCCCTGGAATGCCGGCACGCTGGAATGGGCGACGAGCTCTCCACCGCCGAGCTATAATTTCGCTCGGATCCCGGTGGTTACCCACGCCGAGCCGCTCTGGGCCGAGCGTGACACGCTGCCTGTCGCGACCGGGCTTCGCGTCGACGCGCGCGAACTTGTCATTTCGACCGTGGCAGAGGCGCATCCAGATGTGCGCGAGAAGTCGGCGACGCCGTCGATCTGGCCATTGTTCGCCGCGCTCGCCGTCGGCGCCACCTTTCTCTATTCGATCTTCAGCCCGTGGGCGGTGGTCTGGGGAGCCGGGCCGATCGCCATCACTTTGATCGGTTGGTTCTGGCCGAAAGGCGATCCGGAGGATGAGGAATGAAACAGCGTCCTGCCGCCGATCTTTCCAAACTCCCGACCTTCGGGATCGGACCGCGCAGCCCGACCTGGTGGGGCACTCTCGCCTTCATGGCGCTGGAGGGCACCGGCTTCGCGCTCGCCGCAGGCACCTATCTTTACCTCGCCTATCTGTCGCCCAAATGGCCATTGGGCGTGCCGCCGCCCAACCATTGGCCGGGCACCATCGTCACGCTGTTGCTGCTCGCCAGCGTGGTGCCCAATCACATACTGAACCGCTACGCCGAAGCCTGTGCCATGGTGCCCGTGCGCATCGGCCTGATCGTCATGTCGCTGCTGGGTATCGCACCGCTTGTCGTGCGGTGGTTCGAATTTCCGGCCCTCAACATTTATTGGGATACCAATGCGTACGGCTCGATGCTGTGGGTCCTGCTCGGCCTTCACACAACGCACCTGATTACCGACGTCGGCGACACGCTGGTGCTGACGGTCCTGATGTTCACGCGCCATGGCTATAGCGGCCGGCGTTTCGGGGACGTTGGCGACAACGTCTTCTACTGGGATTTCGTGGTCGCGACCTGGATCCCGATCTATCTGTTGATCTACTGGATGCCGAGGCTTGACTGAGATGCGTGCGCTTCGCTTGGGCACATCATGGGGCGGGCTGTTGTCCGGGCCTTTGGCCTGGGCGGTATCGACGCAGCTGAATTATGCGTTCGTGGAGTGGCAGTGCGCCCACGGTATTCCCGTCATACCGGTCATTGCGCTGGTGCTGACAGTGCTGGCCTCGCTCGGCGGCGTGCTTTCGTGGCGGGCGCGACAGCAAGGTGGCGCCGCCTTTAAACCGGATCGTACGCGCGGCACCGAGCATTTCGTCGCCAATATCGGCATTCTCAGCGCGGTACTGTTTGGGCTGGTAATCGTCATGCAAGGCGCGGCTTCGCTCATTGTTGACGGCTGCCTACGATGAGCTTCGACGCGCTCTTCTCGACCTCGATCTGCTACGGTGCCGGCGCCCCGCAGGCCGGCTGGACGCTGGCGTTGCCGATCACGCTGCCGCTAACCATGGTCGCACTGCTTTACGCGGCAGGCGCCTTTCGGCTGTGGCGGCGGAGTGCCCGCAGCCGCCCGTTGCGGTTGCGGCAAGCCCTGCTGTTTGCGACCGGCTGGGCCATTTTGGCGGCAGCACTGGTCAGTCCGCTCCACGCATTCGGTGAGCGCGTTTTCACCGCCCACATGATCGAGCACGAGCTGTTGATGGCGGTGGCGGCACCCCTGCTGGTCGCCTCCCGTCCGGCGGCGGCGATGATGTGGGCATTGCCGACCAAGCTGCGGCTGGCATTTGGCGCAGCCGGGCAGGCGAAGGTGCTTCGAACCGTTTGGGCCGCCGTCAGCCGCCCTCTAGCCGCGACCTTCCTGCACGGCGTCGCGATATGGGCGTGGCACGTTCCGGCGCTGTTCGAGGCGGCGCTTGCACAGGGTGTCCTGCATTATGCGCAACATGCCAGCTTCTTCGGTACGGGGCTGCTGTTCTGGTGGGTGCTGCTGCCGCGTTCAGGCCGCGAACAAGCCTACGGCAGCGCAGTCATGCACCTCTTTTTCACCTCGCTGCACACCGGCCTGCTCGGGGTGCTGCTGCTGGTCTCGCCAAGGCTGTGGTACCCGGTAAACGCAGCCGGCGCGGAATTGTGGAGCCTTAGCCCGCTCGAGGACCAACAGCTCGCCGGCTTGGTGATGTGGGTTCCGGCCGGCCTGATTTATGGCGGAGCCGCGTTGCTGCTGGCCGGTCTGTGGATTCGCTCAAGTGGACAGAGAAGACGGGAGGCGTCGCATGCGCTCCAGGCTGTCTAAGCTGGTCATTGGTGCCGGGACGGCGATTGCCGTGCTGGCCGCAGCTTGGGCGGCGCTGACGTTGTGGCCGGAGCGCCTCGTCAGGGTCGCGCATAAGACGGACAATGCCCCTAGCAGCATCGGCGTGCGCGCAACATCGCGCTTCACTCCGTCCGGACCCATCCTCGGCGCCGCGGCAATTGTCGTGCTTGTTGCAGCCCTGGCCGGGATCGCGTTGTACTTCGAGCAAAGCCGTCGAGTGGAGCAGAAGGCCGACAATGCAACCGGCGGTGTTGGCGCCCGCGCCATACCAATCATCATGGCCAATGGCTGTGCCGGATGCCACACGATCACCGGCGTGCCCGGCGCGCAGGGACTGGTCGGTCCACGCCTCGACGCCAGCTTGGCCACCCGGGTCTATATCGGCGGCGTATTGTCCAACAACCCGCGAAACATGGTCCGTTGGATACGCGCCGCAAGAGAGATCAATCCGCACACGGCAATGCCTTCGACCAGAATTTCCGAGCAGGAGGCGCGGGATATCGCGGCCTATCTCTATTCGCTGAAATGAAAGTCATCGCTCATCCCGGCAGCTGCACGCGGCCTGTCTTCACCAGTCGATCGCAGGCCGAGTGATCATCAGCCAGAAAATCCCGAGTACCGCAGCGAAGGCGGGGAAGCCGAAGGCGAACCACAGCCAGAAGAGCCGATGATAGCGCGGCGGCAACGGCGCGCCTGCAGCGGCGGCTTGCGATGCCAGCTTGCGCATCTCCATTTGCATCCAGACGACCGGGAGCCAGAACATTCCGGTGAAGATATAGAGCGCGATCGAAAGTACGATCCAGCTCTCCGACAGCGAGTAGCCTGCCTGCCAGGCGAGCGCAGCTCCGGTCAAAGGCTGCGCGACCACGGCCGTCGCGGTGAAAAGGAAGTCGGCGACGACGACGATACGCGCCACCGCCGCAACCGTCGCGGCATTGCCGGTCCTGTGGGCGAGCAGCATGAAGAAAGCGATACCGGCGCCGGTACCAAGCAGCACGGATGCGCCGATGACATGCAGAAATTTCAGCAGGAAATAGAGCATCAACGCTCCTCCAGCACTGCCAAGGCCACAAAGTGCAGCACCAGGATCGGCAACACCTTGAGGAACGGCCCGAGCGGGTCGTTCCACAGATCGGGGCTCAGGAAGCTTCCGACGACCAGGTAGAAGAGCGAGAGCGCGATGCCGCCATAGAGGCCTTTTCGCGTCGCTGGCCGCCAGGCTAGGAGCGCGCCGACGGCGATGTCGGCAAGAGCACCGGCTATCACGGTCGGCGCCGACAAGATGCCAGCCCCCGTGCTTTGCATCAGCTCGATGCCACCGTTATAGCCGGTGGTCAGCGACACAATACCCGTCACGATCCAGAAGAAGGGCAGGACGACGAAGATCGCAGGCTTGATGAAATACAGCCGGGCAAACCATTTTTCCTGCACCGTTGCCGGATTGAGCGCGAGGAAGCCCGCCAGGGTTTGCGGGCGTATGCCGGTCGCGGCGGTCCAGTCCGAGGGATCTCCAACCGCTCCTCGGGCGATCTCTCTGGCCGCGTTGGTGCGCATCGGTGGACGCCAGCCGAACATCGCGGCAAGGTCGCCGAGGCGGTAGAGAAGCCTTGCAACAGCCGCCGGCAAGACAAACCTGGCTGCAGGAGCCCAGCCGAGCCATCGGCGATAGCTGCCGACGACCTCGTCCATGCTCAGCTGTTCGGGACCGACAAGTTCCAACACGACGCGAGACGGACTGTCGGGATCGAGAAGGAAGACGACTGTTGAGACCACATCGTCGAGTAGTACCACCTGGAGCCGGCCGGTGCCGGGCATGGACGGCAGCACCGGCAGCGAGGCGAGACCCCTAAACAATGCGCTGGCCCCAAACACCGGCCGGCCGAGCACCACGGACGGGCGCAGGATCACCCAATCCAGATCAAGCGCCATAAGCGCTTGGTCGCCGGCCAGTTTCGTCGCCGAGAATGCCGAAGGCTGCGCCCGATCGACGCCTATCGCCGAGAAGTGGATTACCCGGGCAACCCCTGCCCGCGCACAGGCGAGGAAGAGTGCTGCCGCCGCATCGCGATGGACTTCGCGCGTCTTTTCGCGAGGGCTGTCCTGCAGGACGCCGGCACAATTCACGACGGCGTCGACACCCCTGAGATGCGGTAGCCAGTCTTCGGGCTGCAGCGCCGCCGCCATGTCCAGCACCAGCAATTGATAATTGCCGGCCCGGTTTGCGCGGGGGCTGCGGACCAATCCGATCACCTCATGCCTTTCGGAAAGAAGGCGTGCGACGACGGAGGCACCGATCAGGCCGGTGGCGCCGGTAACCAGGACTTTCACTGGACCCCATTCTCCGACGGCGGGAAAGTATCGTTCATTCCGGTTTATCGCCCTCGATACTCCCCTTCATACCGGAAAGTTCTTCCGTCGTGCATAACAACCGCGGCCGCGCCGGGTCGGAGATGTCGAGCTTGTCCCAGGGAATGCGGTACACGCTGTCGCGACCGCGCAATCGAAAGACGTCGAGGACCGCAATGCCGATAGCCGAAGCGGACAGACGCTCGAAGGCCGCGTAGATGCCGACATGGTACTCGGTAACCACCAGGTCGTCGCCATCCGGTTCGGCGCGTATCTCCTCGATACGGCCGATGCTTTTGCCGCGCTGCGAAAGCACATTCCTGCCAGCCAATTGCTCAAGATTGACGGTGGCCATCATCCAGCTCCCGGAATACGCCCAATGACATGATCGCGCAGCCAGTCCTGCCAGTCGAAAATCGCCGTTTCGCGGACGTCGATATCGAACTCGATGTCGACGCCGATGTCGCGCACCTTGTTCCAGGCGATGTGGTGCGGCTCGGCATGGCGCTTGCCGCCGAGCCTTGCCGCAACCCGCGCCATCCAGCGCCCGGGTCGCTCGCCAAGCCGACGCCCCAGCGTGATCGAGCCGAGCTCGACCGCAACGATTTTAGGCGGCTCGCCTGGCCTGAGCTCGGCCACCAGCCCGTCGACCTTGCCGATCTTGACCTGCTCGCGGTCGACCACTTGCTTGTCCAAGATGTCGCGCAGCAACTTCATCACGTGCCTCCGAATATCTGCAAAGGAATGGTCACGATCGCGAGCACGAAACCGAGCGCGATGATGAAGATGACCGCGGCATTCGCTATCATGCCATTGCGGTGCTCGCCGACATAACGCTCGTCATTCAGCAGGAAGAGGAACGGCACCACGGTCAGCGGCAGGCTGGCGGCCGTCAGCGCCATGGAAAAGATGGTGAGCTTCAGCGGATCGAGGCCCAGTGCGATCGGAATGGCGGCGAGAACCAACAAGATTGTATAGACGGTGCTGAAACCCGGGTCGTCGCGCGGTTTCAGGTTCTCGCCCCAGGTCCAGCCGAAACCCTGCGCCACAAGGTAGGCTTGCTGCAGGCCGATTTCGAGCACGGCACCGAAACAGGCAATGCCAAGTGAAGCGACGAACAGGACGAACCCCCAGAAACCGAAGATCTGGATCAGCATCAGCGGCAGTTGGTGGTAGTCGTCGACCCGCTCTATGCCGTGTGCTGCCAGAACGAGCGCCGCCACAATCAGCACACCCATAGCGATTGTGCCGCCAAAACTCATGCCCAGGCCGGCAATCGCCCGATTTGCTCCGAGATAGCTCTTGTCCCACTCGTCCTCGATCGCTCCCGACGAATAGAACATGAACAGATAGGGCGAGATCGACGCACCAAGAATGCTGACCGCCATGAACCAGTAGTTGGCCGCGTCGTGATCCGGCAGTGTGGGCACGGCCCCGGCCGCGACCTGCCCCCAATCGGGCTTCAGCATGACGGCGCCAACCACGAAGCACAGCGTGACCAGCCCGAGGATCGCGACGCCTTTTTCGATGAATCCGAACGTGCCTTTCCAAAGGAACAGCCATGCCAGAAAAGCGACCGGCAGCGCCCACCACTGAAAGCCGATGCCGGTGGCGAGCTCGAGCGCAATGGCAACACCGCCGATTTCGGCTGCCATGACCAGGAAGTTGACCAGCAAGGTCGCAAGCAACGGCCACAGAAAGGCGTTGAAGCCAAACCGTTCCCGGATCCCGTCGGCGATGGTGTGATGGCTAACTGCGGCGAAGCGTCCGGCCATTTCGACCAGGAAGATGATGCAGATCGTGCCCAGGACGACGGCCCATATCAGCTGAAACCTGAACGCCGCGCCGGCCTGAGCGGCGGTCGCCACTGATCCGACCTCAAGAAAGCCGCCAACGCTGGTGACGACGCCGAGCGATATTTCGAGCAGCTTCTTCATGATTTCGGCGCGAAATATTTCGCGTAGGACGTGCTCAGATCGGCGGCGGCGGCCCGCAGATCCTGCTGCGCGTGTTCCACTTCCGAGCGGTTGCCGTTCTGCACGGCCGTCGCCGCGCGCATTGCCGTTGCGGAAAGCCGTCCAACCGCCATCGTCAGACCGGCTTGCCCGCTGGGCTCAGGCGACTTGGCGGACTGGATTTGCGCACCGGCATCGGCGAGCGCCTTGCCGACCGATTGCAAAGTGCGCGACGTGTATTCCGACGGGGCTCCCCCAGCGATCCAGCTCTCCAGGACCAGCGATGCAGTCTGTGTGGCGGAAGCCGCGGTTTTCGACTGCTGCTCGACCTGGTCGGAAGGCGAGCATGCCGTCAATACAAATATTATCAGCAGCAAGCACGGGCGGTCTGGTCGAAGACCGACGGCTGTAACGGCATTTACAATACGTGCTTGTAGCGTTGCTGCCACACGATTGTTCTCCCCGCACTAAGCGACTTCGGCGCGAAGTTTGATCTAGAGCGCTGGGTGATCAGGTCAACTGAACCGCGATGAACGGCGCTGGCACCGCGGAACAAACCAGCGATCGCCGGATTAGGGGATGAGGAGGCAAAGGCCATGGACAGGGAAGAGCGTATCCGGCAGCGAGCCCATGAGATCTGGGAGCGCGAAGGCCGTCCGCAAGGACGTGAGCGCGAGCACTGGGATCAGGCCGTGCAGGAGATCGAAGCTGAGGGTTCCGAGGCCGAACGCGGCCCGGTCGTGCCCGATCCAACGGTCGAGGCCGGCTCCGATCCGGAGGCACGCGGCAGCAAGCGGCGGCGAGGGACATGAGGCCGATGCCTCGTTTCGTCGCCTGGATCGTGGTCGTACTGGTCGTGCTGTTCGCCGCCTGGCTGATGATCGGGCGCGACAGAACCGGCGGCGGAGGTCAGCCCACGCCGCACGCAATTGATCAAAATGGATAGGAGCCGACATGACGGGAACCGATACTCATCCTGAACAAGACCCGGCGGAAGGATCGCGATCGATAGTGGAAAAGCAGCTCCGCAAGGAGCAAGGCGGCGAGGGTCAAGATCGCAAAGCCGAGCCAGCTTCCGACAAATCCGGCAGCAAGACCAAGACGCCTTCGGAAGCGCGCAAGAAAGGCTCAGGCTTGGATTGAGCCGGCCGAAAGCGGGCTCACACTGCCGTTTGCCTCGAAATAATGGGGATAGCGCTCCCGGACGATTTCGAGCACCTCGAAGATGCGGCGAAGATGCGTTCGCATCGCCTCTTCCGCGGCAAGGGCGTCGGCCTGCTCGAGCGCATCGACGATCCGCCGATGTTGGCCGAGAACCACCGACATGCTGTCGAGGCGCGGGAAAGACAGGAAGCGGAAGCGGTCCATGTGCAGCTTCGCCGCGCTGATATCGGCCCAGATTCCGGGGAAGCCGGCATGGCTGGCGATGTGCTGATGGAACAGCTCGTCCGACTTGAAGAAGCGCCTGTCGTCCGCGATGGAGGCGAACGTCTCCTGGACCGCCAGTTCGCCTTTGAGCACGGCAAGCAGGTCGGCACGGCGCGGGCTCTCGACCGCGCGCTTGATCAGGCCGACTTCGAGCGCTTCGCGCAGAAACTGCGATTTCTCGAGATCGGCAATCCGCAGCGGTGCCACCATGCTGCCGCGCTGCGGATAAATGTCGATCAAGCCAAGACCGGCCAGCCGGGCGAGCGCCTCCCTGACCGGCGTGCGGCTCACGCCGAGGGCTTCCGACATCGCCTTTTCAGAAATCAGCTCGTGCGGCTTCAGGCGGAAGGTCAGGATCTGCTCGAGCAAAACCTCGAACGTCCTAGCCGCAACTGAAGCGCCAGGGGCGGTTTCGCCGAGCCGCCCCTCGGTGATGGTCCGCATTCCCAAAAGCCCTGCCATCGGCGACCCCTTATAGGCTCTGCAGCTTCAAGCCGTTCATGAAATGCCTGCGCAAGCAGCAGCGCCGACGTTATTCCTTGCGCGGAGAACCGCCGATGCGCGCCAGCAGGCCGCCATCGACGCGTACGACCTCGCCGGTGAGGAAGGAGGCATCGTCGGACAGCAGGAAGGCGACGACTGCGGCAATCTCTTGCGGCTGGGCGGTACGGCCGAGCGGATGCATATTGTCGAGGATGCGCAGGATCTCGTCGGGCTTATCGTTGAGCTTGACCGCATCCCGCAGCATCGGCGTGTCGACCGCACCCGGAGCGACGGCATTGACGCGCACGCCGAGCGGCGCATAGTCGACGGCCATCGATTTGACCAAGCCGATCAGGCCGTGCTTGGCCGTGCTGTAGGCCAGAACCCCTTCCTGGCTGGCCAGACCCTGCACCGAGCTCATATGGACGATGGCGCCGCGGCTTTGCCGCAGCAGCGGCATCGCCGCGCGGGAGAGCAGGTAGGCAGCCTTGAGGTTGACGTTCATCACCTCGTCCCAAAGCGCCTCGTCCGTGGTCTCCACCGTTCCGTAACGCTGGATGCCGGCATTGTGGGAGAGCATGTCGAGCCCGCCGAACGCGGACCGGGCAAGCTCGACGGCGCGGCCGCAGGCCTCAGTGTCGGCGGTCGAGCCGAGCACGGTGTGCACGGTCACGCCGCGCGCCGAAAGCTGCGCCGCGACCTCATCCAGCTGATCGCCCGCCCGGTCGAACAGGATCAGGTCGACGCCTTGCTCGGCCAGTCTTTCGGCGACAGCACGGCCGATGCCCATGGCCGCCCCCGTGACCAGTGCGCGTTTTTTGAACTCAGCCATTTATCCTCCCTCGAACAGTTGCGCAGGAACTGCCATGGTAGTCGACGGCCGCCACTTGACGTGCTCTTTCCACCGAGCCGGCCCAAGCGGGTTCGGCATCATGTCGATCCTTGCATGAAAGCCAGCGTTTCCGCGCGCGTCGGTGCGCCAAGACGTCCGCCAAAGCGCAGGCATTTCAGGGCGGCGGCGGCGCTGGCCACTGCTATCGCCCGCTCTTCGTCCCAACCTTCGGCCAGGCCGAGAGCGAAGGTGCCGTGGAACACGTCGCCTGCCGCCAGAGTGTCGACGGCTTCGACCCGCGGCGACGGCAGATGACGGACGTCATTGCTGCCCGAGTAGCGGAACACGGTGCCGTTCGCGCCATCGGTGACCGCCACGAAGGCGCCGGTCCGTTCGCCGAGAATGGCGACGGCAGAACCGGCGGATATCTCCGGACCGCAAAGGATGCGTGCCGCCGGCAGCGAAGCAACGACATGCGAGGCGAGCGGCAGCAGCCGGTCGAGCACCGGTCGCGACGCGACATCGGCGTCAAGGATCGCCGGGATGCCGCACTCGCGAGCCTTCGCCAGCGCCAGGGCCGCGGCTCCGGGCCAGCGGACATCAACCAGCACGGCGTCGAAGCGGGAAAAATCCGCGGGCGGAAGACGGTCAGGATCGGCTTGCGTGACTGCATCGTAGAAGGGCACAATCATACGCTCGCCGGCGGCATCGACCAGGATCGTGGCAATGGCCGAGCGGCCATCTTCAACCCTGCGCACCAGCGAACAGTCGACCCGCTCCGCCTCCATCTGGCCGATGACATCGCGGCCGACAGCATCGTCGCCGACGCTTGCCCATAGCCAGACCTGCCCGCCCTGGCGGCTGGCCGACGCGGCGGCACTTGCCGCCATGCCGGCCGCGATCTGCACGGCCTCGCTTGGCAGGAACTTGCCGGCGCCGGAGGGCAGGACATCGAGGCGCAAGATCGTGTCGTAGGTGAGCGCGCCGACGCAGAGCAGGCGGGGCGCCGTCATTGCAGCCGGTAGCCGCGCTGATGGGCAATCGCCGTCATCACGCCTCTCAATTCGGCAAGGCCGCGAAGACGGCCGATCACGGGGTAGCCGGGATGGGTGTGCCGCGCAGCGTCATCGATCAGCTCGTGGCCATGATCCGGGCGAAACGGCAGCAGCGCCGCCGGTTCGCCGGCGTCGCGGCGGCGTTGCTGCTCGTCGAGCAAGATCGAGACCACCGAGACCATGTCGACATCGCCGCTCAGATGCTCGGATTCCATGAACGAGCCGTCCGGGTCCTTGCTGACGTTGCGCAGATGCACGAAGTTTATCTTGTGCGCAAAGCGCCTGGCGATGGCGGGCACGTCATTGGCCGGGTTGGCGCCCAGCGACCCCGTGCACAAGGTGAGGCCGCTATGGGCCGATGGCACGGCGTCCAGGATAAGGGCGATGTCGTCGGCGTTCTTGACGATCCGGCACAGGCCGACGAGATCGCGCGGCGGATCGTCCGGGTGGATCGCCAACGTGACGCCCGCCTCTTCGGCCGCCGGCAGCACGTTTTCGAGAAAACGGACGAGGTTCTCGCGCAGCCGGTCGTGCGACAGGCCCGATTGCTCGGCCACCACTTCGCGCAATTCTGCTATGTCGTAGCGCTTGAAGGCGCCCGGCAGGCCGGCCATGATGTTGGCGAGCAGACGCTCTTTTGACGTATCCGGCGTCGTCTCGAACCATTCGCTCGCCCGCTGGAGAACATCGGACGCATAGTCGCGCTCCGATCCCTTGCGCTGCAGCATGTAGCAATCGAACGCGGCAAGCTCGTGCATGTTCATGCGGAGCGCCCGTCCACCGCCCGGCAGCGGCGCAGCCAGGTCGGTCCGGGTCCAGTCGAGGATCAGCATAAAGTTGTAGCAGACCGTGCGCACACCGCAGGCGCCGAGATTCCGTAAGGTCTGCCTGAAATTGTCGTAGAGCCGGTCGAGATCGCCGCGGCCGAGCTTGATGTCCTCGTGCACGGGCACACTCTCGACGACGCTCCATTTCAGGCCCATCGCCGGATCCGCCTCGATAAGCGCCTGGCGCTGCCTGATAGCGTGGATCGGCCAGACTTCGCCGTAAGGGATGTCGTGCAATGCTGTCACGATGCCGGTTGCGCCGGCCTGCCTTGCGTGGGCAAGCGTTGCCGCGTCGCTCGGACCAAACCATCGCCACGTCTGCTCCATTCGACCTCCAGCTGCGGAATTTCTCGATGAAGACCGCTGGTGTATTGGATACTACCATGGTAGTCAATTTTGCCTGTGTCAGCGTTCGGGCGGCCGCCCTTTAAAAGATTACAACGATACGTGGCGTTCAGATTGAACGGCTATTCAAGGTCCGAGTTTCGGCTGGCCCAAATCGCGCCGCGTTCGAACATCGTGCGCATTTGCGGCACGGCGAACTCGTCGGCGGTGTGCCCGAGCGCGCTGTAGAAGACGCGGCCCTTGCCGTAGCGGCGCTTCCAGACAACCGGCATGACGACGCCGGCGATGAAATCGAGATGCTCGCCGGTGAAAGTAGTCGTCGCCAGCACCTCGTTGGTCGGATCGACATGCATGTAATACTGCTCTGAATGGTAGGCGAAGCCGTCGATGCCCTGCATGACCGGATCGCCTGGCCTGGTGATGTCGACGTGATAGTCGATGATGTTGCCGGGATGGGCGACCCACTGGCCGCCGGTCATGAACTGGTATTCCGGCTCGTTGCGGAAGCTGTCGCACATGGTGCCGTGAAAGCCCGCAAGGCCGGTGCCGGCCCCGACGGCGCTGGTCAGGTTTTGCAGCTCCGGCTTTTCGATTGTCGACATGGTGATCACCGGGACAATGAGATCGAGCTTGCCCAGCTGCGGATCGGCAAGTGCCGAAGTCCCCTGCTCCAGCTGCACGTCGAAGCCGTTGCCGGCCAGCATCTCCTTGACGATTTCGGCGCTTCGGGCCGGGGTGTGACCTTCCCAGCCGCCCCAGAAAATCAGTGCCGTCTTGCTCATCGCATTATTCCCTATTCCAGAATTCCGAAAGGCAGGTCGGCCTGCATCGGCGCCGGCCGGGCGCAGCCATATCTCAGGTCGATACGCTGGCCTATCTCTGCTGAAGAGATGATCGATTCCATGATTTCCAAGACATGGAGGGAAAGATCGAGGCTGGCGCGGTGTTGCCTGCCGGAGACGATCGCCTGCGCCATGTCGGCAAGGCCGAGGCCCCGGTAGTTGCCGTCGCCATAGGAATGGATCTGATTGGCCACCTTCCAGTCGCCCTTGCGCTGGCTGGTCCTGATGTCGCCCTGGAACTGGTTGGGATCGGAGACGATCATCGAGCCCGTGGTTCCGTAAAGTTCGATGTGATTGTGTTCATGCTTCCAGACGTCGAAGCTGGTGGTGATCGAGACCGCGGCGCCATTCTCGAATGCGAGCAGGCCGGAAATATGGGTCGGCACCTCGACCCGGATGGTTTCGCCCTGGCGCGGTCCAGAACCGATGGTGCGGGTGGCGTAGGATGACTTCGCCTGCCCGGTCACGGATTTTACCGGACCCAGGAGATTGACCAGGCAGGTCAGATAGTACGGTCCCATGTCGAGCATCGGCCCACCGCCGGGCTGATAGTAGAAATCCGGATTGGGATGCCAGAGCTCGTGGCCGGGCACCTGCATGAAGGCAGAGCCGGCGACAATGGTCCCAGCCGTATCCTCATCGACCAGCCGCCGCGCCGTCTGGTGGGAGCCGCCAAGAAAGGTGTCGGGTGCGCAGCCGACGCGCACGCCCTGTTCGCGCGCGGCCGCGACCAGCCGCTCGGCGTCGCTGAGCGTCGTTGCCAGCGGCTTCTCGGAATAGACGTGCTTGCCATGCCCGACAGCCTGCAGGCCGACCGGCACATGATGCTGCGGCGTCGTCAGGTTGAGCACGATCTCGACGCGCGGATCGGCCAACAGCGCGTCGACCGGCATGGCAGCCAGGCCGTAGGCCGCTGCCTTGGCCTCGGCCGCCGTCCGGTTGACGTCGGCGACGCCGACAATGTCGAGCACCGGGAATTGTGGCGATGCCTTCAGATAGGCATCCGAAATGTTGCCGCAGCCGATAATGCCGACACCGATCCTCCGCATGGGCTTCTCCTCAAAAGGCGGCATTGATGAAACAGCAGAACTCGTTTGTCACCCCCCTTTCGGCCAGACGACGTTATCCCGTGACAAGGATATACCTCGAGAGCCTCAGAACCGCCGCCCGATCACAATCGCGCGCCTATGCGCGAGCCGCTTGCTTTCGAGGTCGAACGGCCGGTACTCAGCAACATTGCTTCATGTAGCTTGCTCGACATTTTTGATGCCGGCTTTAGAAGGACGCACATGATCCGCCCACAAGGAACCATCGCACCGATCCTGACGCCGTTCGAAAACGACGGCCGCATCGCCCGCGACCTCTGGATATCCCACGCCAAATGGGTGCTGGATCAGGGAGCGCATTTCCTGTCGCCGTTCGGCACCACGGGCGAGGCCTTGTCCGTCTCGTTGCGCGAGCGCATGCAAGCGCTGGAGTGGCTGGTCGAGGCCGGCATTTCGCCAAGCCATCTGATGCCCGGCACCGGTGTCACAGCACTTGCCGAGACCGTCGAGCTGACGGCGCATGCCGTCGGGCTCGGCTGTGCCGGGGTGATGGTGCTGCCGTCGTTCTTCTATACGGCCGCCGGCGACAACGGACAGGCCCGCTACTATGGCGAGCTGATCGAACGGGTGGCGAACCCGGCGATGAGGATGATCCTCTACCACATCCCGCAGAATTCCGGCGTACCGGTGAGCCCGGCGCTGACCGCCCGCTTGAGCCAAGCGTTTCCGGATGTCGTGGTGGCTTACAAGGACAGCGCCGGCGATTGGAACAACACCGCGGCGGTCATTGCGGCAGCTCCAGGGGTCGCGGTGTTCCCGAGCTCGGAAGCACAGCTGACGAAAGGCCTCGCCAACGGTGCTGCGGGGTGCATCTCGGCGACGGTCAATCTGAATGCCGCAGCGATCCGGGCCCTCTACGACGCAGCGCTGGCGGGAGAGGACATTACTGACGCGGATGCCGTCATCAAGGCGTTCCGCAAAATCATCCAGGACGCCGGCCTCATCTCCGCGATGAAGGCAGTGCTGGCGGTACGATCCGGCGACAGACGCTGGCTGAACCTGCGCGCGCCGCATGAGAACGCGACGCAAGCCACCGGCCAAGCTTTGCTCGCCGCTCTCGGCCCGCTAGCCGACCATATCGGCCGGAGCTGACTATCGGGCCGCGTTCAGGGCGGCAGCAGCGCGTATCAGCGCCTTGAACGCATTCTCATCGATGTCTTCGCCCTCACGGATATCGATGGCGCGCCTGGTGTTGCCTTCGAGACTGGAGTTGAACAGGCCTGAAGGATCCGGCAGGGAGGCGCCCTTTGCGAAGGTCACCTTCACGACGTTCTTGTAGGTCTCGCCGGTGCAGATTATTCCGGCGTGCGACCACACCGGAACGCCTCGCCACTTCCACTCCTCGACCACTTCCGGGTCAGCCTGCTTGACGAGAGCGCGGACATGGGAAAGCGTCTTGCCTCGCCAATCGCCCAGCTCACTGATCCTCGCATCTATCAGCTGAGAGGGAGAGCTCTCTGCATTTCCTTCCATAGAGCCACTCTTCATCATCATTGTCGCTTTCCCTAGGGTTGTTGCCGCTCGCCCGTCACATGAATACCGCTAGCACCGGGTTTGCGGGAATGACTCGCATTCCACTCACATTCGCTCGCCAGGCAACTGGCTGGCTTGCTTTACCCAGTCGGTGAGTTGAGCTTCGTCGAGCTGGTCGTCCTCGCGGATGTGGAGGTAGCGCACGTCCTTGTGCTTGGACTCGCCTGGAGGGACAGGATGCAGCGACGTGCCGCGGAAGAAAGCCAGCTTGATGTACTTTGTGAAGCAATGGAAGTTGAGGAACCAGCCTTGACCCTCTACGCCATAGAAGGGCGAGTTCCATTTGACGGCCTTGCGCAGGTTGGGAACGTTGCGCTCGATGAGTGCGTCGAGGCGGCGGCCGACGTCGCGTTTCCAGCCCGGCATGGCCGCGATGTAGGCCTGCACGGGAGCGTCACCATCACCCTTCGGGATCTGCGGGTTGCCGCCTGCGAGGAGGACCGGCTTGGCGGCTGCAGGCTTGGCGGCGGGCTTCTTCGCGACCGCCGCTGACTTGATGGACGTCTTGTTGGCCATGCGTTCACTCCAATGCGCCGGTGCCCCCTGCGTTGCGCCACTTGGGAGCGTAAGGCAGCAGGAACATGTACAGTCCGGTAAGCAGGAGCAAGCCGAGTGGAAACAGCGGCAAGAGGTATACCCAGTAGGCGGGTTCCTTGCCTGCTCCCAGGCTGATGAAGATGGCGGCGACGACCGCCGCAAAGATAATCGACAGCCAGCGGTGGATCTGCCGAACCCATTTGTTCCAATCCATTGAGACCTCCTCTGAAGACGAACCAAA
Source organism: Mesorhizobium sp. M0184 (assembly GCF_040322215.1). Lineage (NCBI taxonomy): Bacteria > Pseudomonadati > Pseudomonadota > Alphaproteobacteria > Hyphomicrobiales > Phyllobacteriaceae > Mesorhizobium > Mesorhizobium sp. M0184. The sequence goes on along the minus strand of NZ_JAMYSZ010000007.1, from coordinate 55,925 downwards.
GCGGATCGGGCGGCCCGTTTGGCGACTCCCGCCGGGCAGCCACGCCACTGAACGCAAGCTTTACCAGCGCGCCAGTTGGGTGATTTGAACGAGATTGCCGAAGTTGTCGTTCAGCTGGGCGATGGTCGAGCCGGTTACTTCGGTCGGCGGCATCGTGAACTCGGCGCCGCGCGCTTTTATGCGCTCGTAGTCGCCCTTGACGTTATCGGTGAAGAACATGACCGCGGGCTGGCCCTGCTGGAAAATGGCTTGCTGGTAGGCCTTGGCCGCGGGGTTGTCATTGAGCGCGAGTTGCAGCTCGGCACCGTCCGGCTCGTCGGGTGATGCGACGGTCAGCCAGCGAAACGGCCCATTGCTGAAATCGGCCTTCTTGGTAAAGCCGAGCGTTTCGGTGTAAAAGCCCAGTGCCTTTTCCTGGTCGTCCACGTATACTTTGGCCAACTTGATCTTCAATGGCTTGCCTCCATTATCGCCTCGTGATGTCGCTCTGTAACAGAGCCCTTGCTTGGATAGCCCAGCGGATCTCAGTCCGTCCGCGCCAGAACCTGCTCCAGGTCGTCAAAGAACCTCGGCCAGCCGACTTTGGCACCCCGGAAGTAAGGCTGCTGATCCGGCCGGAAGCCCGACTGTTCCATGCGCAAGCGGGCTCCGGTGCTCGTGGGGGTGAGGGTCCAGGAGACGACACTCTTGAGATCCTTGGTATCCCACGTGTAAGTCAGTGTTCTGTTTGGCTCGACCGTCTGCACCTGACATTCGACAGCGCCCCAGTCTGCGTGAAGATTGAAACGGTGGTCCGCGACAGGTTTGAAGTCATTTTTCATGAGCCACTCCTCGATCAAGTGTGGTTGCGTGAGCGCGCGCCAGATCTTCTCGGGCGGATAAGCGATTTCCCGTTCAACAACGACGGAGAGCGTTTCGGTCGACGTTCGGTTCACTGGTCCATCCTTTTGAGCAGGTCTTCGAGGTCGTCGAACCGGCTCTGCCAGAACCCGGTCATCTGGCTTGTCCAGTCAATCAGGGGGGCAAGCGCAGCAAGCTGCGCGCTATAATGGGTCTGTCGCCCTGCATGGCGGTCGCGCACGAGCCCGGCCTGCCTCAAAACGCCGAGATGTTTTGACACGGCCGGTTGCGAGATTCCGGCCCGAGCCGTCAGAGCCCCGACCGTCTGCTCTCCTTCGCGACACAGCCGCTCGAAAATAGCGCGCCGAGTCGGATCGGCAAGCGTTCTGAAGAGCACATCGTGAGCGTTTGGCATTGGGATCGATAACCCTTCGGCTATTGATCGATGTATTGCTACCGGGATATGTATGAGTCAAGTGGGAAGCGGCATAATTCTCGTTGCAGGTCACCTGCTTCGCTCACGCAGCCAGTTGCTTATTCGCCGTGCTCTGCACTGGAATTGTCACGCGTTATACGCTACATGACCATCTACATGGTCAGGAGCTGAGATGGACGCGGTCAATTTGGCGGACGCCAAGGCACATCTGAGTGAGCTCGTCGACCGGGTCGAGGCTGGAGACTCGATCGACATAACCCGGCGTGGCAAGCCGGTCGCCAGGCTCACGGCCGTGGCCCGCCCTCGCAAACGGATCGACGCCGTCCTGCTCCAATCCCTGACCGCAACCATGCCTCTGCAGGCTCAGGCTGCCACCGATCTGGTGCGATCGATGCGAGATGGCGATCGCTATTGACGTCCTATCTCGATACTTCGCTGATCATCGCGGCGCTATCCAACGAAGCCATGACCGCGCGTGTTCAGGGCTGGCTGGCGGAGCAGGACCCAGCGCAACTTGTGATCAGCGACTGGACCATCACCGAGATGTCCTCCGCCATGGCGATCAAGCTTCGGACCGGACAGATCGACCTGGAGCAACGCGCGGCAGCGCTCGCGATGTTCAATAAGCTTGTCGCTGAGAGCTTCACCGTGCTGCCGGTGACGGGCGGGCATTTTCGGGTCGCCGCGAAATTCGCCGATCAGCATATCCTCGGGCTTCGTGCTGGCGACGCCCTGCACCTCGCGACGGCATCGGAGCATGGCGCCACGGTGTGGACCCTCGACCAGCGGCTCGCCGAGGCAGGACCGATTCTCGGCGTGCCGACGCAGTTGCTGGCATGATCGAGGCCCTCTCCTCCAAAATGAATAAACCGATTGGCTGCAATTCTTGACCTTGACGACGTGTGGATATACATTTCTTCCAGCGTATATCTAAGAGAGGAAGTGGCATGCAGGTCGCCAAATGGGGAAACAGTCTTGCGGTCCGCCTTCCCGCCGCTGTGGTCGAAGCGCTTGAACTCAGGGAAGGCGATGAGATCGAAATCCATGTCGCTGACGCCCGCCAGCTTGGCGTCGCGCGGAAGCCCGGGCGTGAGGAGTTGCTGAAGCGTCTCCGCGCCTTCCGCGGTCGGCTTCCCGCTGACTTCAAATTCGATCGGGACGAGGCAAATGCCCGTTAGTTTTTTCGATACCAATGTCCTTCTTTATATCGCGTCAGGCGACACGGCGAAGGCTGATCGGGCCGAGGCGGTCATCGCCGATGGCGGGGCGATCAGCGTGCAGGTTCTCAATGAACTCACCAATGTCGCGCGTCGGAAGATGCAAATGTCATGGGACGACACGCATGCGCTGCTGACCACGCTGCGCGGCCTGTTGACGGTTCATCCTCTCACGCTCGAGACCCACGAAACAGGATTGAGGCTCGCCGAGCGGTACGGCCTTTCCACCTATGACGCGATGATCGCCTCCGCGGCGGTGCACGCTGGCTGCGATACACTTTGGTCGGAGGACATGCAGCACGCAATGGCGCTCGACGAAGGCTTGCGCATCGTTAATCCCTTTCGCGTTGCGAGCTGATCACGCTCATTGAAGGGGGCTGGCCGGGAGCGAACTGGCGGCTTTCGATGTTGCCGAGCGGCGCGTTGGGCACGGAGAGCGATGCTGTCAACCACAAGCGTCTGCGCGGGCAAGGAGAAAGGCCGCTTCGCGCACGTTGCGGGTGAGCTTGGCCGCAGCCTCGAATTCGGCGCGGGCCTCGGCCAGCCGGCCGGCCCGAAACAGAAAATCGCCCCTCGCCGCCGGCAATGGCGCATAATTGCGCAAGGCGGCGGCGTCGGCAATCTCGTCTACCAGCCGCAGGCCCGCTTCGGGCCCGAAGGCCATGCTGTGGGCGACCGCTCGATTGAGATCGACCACCGGCGAGGGCATCACTGCACGCAGCCGGTCGTAGAGCGCTGCGATACGGGGCCAGTCGGTATCGGCCGGACTGCGCGCCCGCGCGTGACAGGCTGCAAGCGCGGCCTGCAACAAATAGGGGCCATCGCCCCCGAGGGCTTCGGCACGGGCCAGCGCGTCAAGGCCTCGGCGGATCAGCAGCTGGTCCCAGCGCGCGCGGTTTTGCTCGGTCAGGGTCAAGAGGGCGCCGTCCGGCCCGATGCGTGCCGGCAGGCGCGATGCCTGGATTTCCATCAGAGCCAGCAGGCCGAACACCTCGGCATCCTCGGCCATCAACCCCGCCAGCATGCGGCCGAGCCGTTGTGCCTCCAGGCACAGGCTCGGCCGGACAAGGTCGTCGCCTGCCGTGGCAGCATAGCCTTCATTGAAGATGAGATAGATGACCTCCAGCACCGAGGACAGACGCGCCGCACGCTCGGCGCCGCGCGGCACCTCGAAGCTGAGCCCGGCCTTTCCGATCGTCCTCTTTGCGCGGACGATGCGCTGGGCGATCGTCACCTCGCTCGACAGGAAAGCACGGGCGATCTCGTCTGTCGTCAGGCCGCCGATGACACGCAGCGTGAGGGCCGCGCGGGCGTCGGCCGAAAGTATGGGGTGGCAGGCTGTGAAGATGAGGCCCAGCAGTTCGTCGCCAAGATCGTCGTTCATGGCCATTTCGTTTCCCTCGGCCGTACCGTCGTACTCGCCGTCCAGCTCCCGCGCGATCTCCTCATGCTTGCGCTCGCGCATCTTGTCGCGACGGATCGCGTCGATGGCGCGGCGTTTGGCGACCGTCATCAGCCAAGCGCCGGGATTGGCCGGAACGCCGGTCCTGGACCATTCGGATAAGGCTATGACCAGGGCGTCCTGCACCAGTTCCTCTGCAAGATCGACATTGCGCACGAGGCGGGCCAGGCCCGCGATGAGCCGGGCTCGTTCAATGCGAAAAATCGCCTCGATCGCCTGCTGCGTCTCGCCTGCCGTCATGCTGCCTTATCGGCCAAAGCCATAACGAAGGCAAAGCAGGCTGCGGCCGACAGGTTCAGTTGCCGCTAAGCTTCTCGCGCGTCCGGTCATGGATTTCCGTGACCTCCGGCGTCAGATTCCCATTGCCAATCAGCCATCTCGTACAGCGGCCGGATTTCAATCTCGCTCGGTCCGGGCATGGGATTGGGGCAGCGCTTCACCCAGGCGACCGCCTCGTCCATGTCCTTGACTTCCCAGAGCCAAAAGCCGGCGACCAGTTCGCGGGTCTCGGCGAAAGGCCCGTCGATGACCGTCCGGCGGGGACCATCGAACGCAACGCGCTTGCCCTGCGAGGAGGGCTTGAGGCCATCGGCGTCGAGCAAGATGCCGGCATTGCGCAGCTCGTCGTTAAACCTGCCCATCGCCTCCATCGCCTCCTTCGCCTCGGGCGTGGGGACAAAGCCCTTTTCGCTGTCCTCGGTAGCCTTCACGAGCACCATCACACGCATCGTCTGTCTCCTTGTTGAGCCGGACTCACCGGCCGGCATCGAAACGACGAACGGAGTTTAGGAAATCGACATTGTCCTGCAAATTTTTTTCGAGGTTGAGGAGAAAGCCGCCGATCGCGGCTCCTCTAGTCAGGAATCGCGATGGCGCGATATCGAGATTGGGCGCAACGCTGGTCGCCGATTGTAAGTAATTGAGTGGCTCGCCTAAACCATTTCGGGACGTTTTGAGGCCTCGCGGATCGCCTTGTGCACGCTGCGCTGCAAATCCATGAAGGCCGGAGTTTCCATGACCTCTTCCCGGCGCGGGCGCTCGATGTCGACATTGAAGGTCTGCATGATGCGTCCCGGGCCGATCCCCATCACGACGATGCGGTCCGACAGGTAGACGGCTTCTTCCACATCATGGGTGACGAAGAGCACGGTGAGCCTGTGCTCCTCCCAGATCTGCGTCAGGAGTTCCTGCATCTGATGCCTGGTCAGGGCATCGAGCGCGCCAAAGGGCTCGTCCATCAGAAGCATTTTGGGTCGATAGGAAAGGGCACGCGCTATGGCCACCCGTTGCTTCATGCCGCCAGAAAGCTCAGACGGATAGCGATTGGCGCTGTGCGGGAGCTTGACCAGATCGAGATGCTCGCGTGCTATCCTGCGGCAGGTCGCGCGATCATGACCCGCGGCCTTGAGCGCGAACTCGATGTTCTGCTGCGCCGTCAGCCAGGGAAGCAGGGTGTAGGACTGAAAGACGACGCCGCGGTCGAGGCCCGGCTGCAGGATCGGCGCGCCATCGATGGCAAGATCTCCCGCGTCGAAATCCTGCAGTCCGGCAACGATCGACAGCAGCGTGCTCTTGCCGCAACCCGACGTGCCCACCAGCGAGACGAACTCGTTGTCGGCAAGATCGAGATTGATATCGCGCAGCACTTCCGTGCGCCGCGCGCCCGTGCCGAAGCTCTTATGGAGACCCTCGATCCGCAGTTTGGGCAAACTCATCGGCCCGGCCTCATTGCACGTGGCCCTCCTGCCGGAACAGCACTTTTCCCAGTGCCTTCATGACCTGGTCGGTAATGAGGCCAAGCACGCCCAGCAGCAGGATGTAGCCGATGATGGTGTTTGTCTGGAAATAGCGTTGGGACACGGTGATGCGGTAGCCGAGGCCTGATGTCGCCGCGACAAGTTCCGCCAACACCAGCCAGGTCCATGCCCAGCCGAGACTGATGCGTAACGTATCCCAGATGCCTGGCAAGGCGCTGGGAACCACGATGCGCGTCAGGATGCTGCGATCCGGCAGGCCGAGTGTCCTGCCAAGGCCGATGAAATCAGCGGGAACCCGCTTCACATTGTCCATGATCATCAGCACCTGCTGGAAGAAGGTGCCGATGAAGATGATCAGGAACTTCTGGGCATCGCCGGTCCCCGACCACAGGATGGAGAGGGGCACGAAAGCGACCACCGGCATGTAGCGGATGAAATCCACAAGCGGCTCGATCGCCGCTTCCCAAGTCCTGAAGCTGCCGATCAGCACGCCAATCGGAATCGCCAATGCCGAGGCGATGAGGAAGCCAACAGAAATACGGTATATCGAGGTCCTGAGATCCAGCCACAGCGTGCCGTCACCCGAGAGCTTGCCGAGCTGGGTCACCACGCTCCCCGGCGAGGGCAGGAAAATCGGCTTTACCAGCCCCAGCCCTGTTGCCGCCCACCAGGCAAGGCCGAGGCCGGCAAAAACCGCCACCGCTATTATCAGGAAGCGCGAGCGTGCGATGGGCGCGCCGATCCCCGAGGATCGGGGACGGCGCATCGGCTGTTTGATCACCGGCCCCGGCGCTGCGTGAGACGGGCTTGGCTTGGTCGCACGCTGCTCGGACATTTGCGTCACCACCGCGAGCCGGCCCTCGTCATTTCGCGGCCTTGACGAATGACGGGTCGATCATCTGCTCCGGCGTCACGTCCGCCTGAAGCAGCCCGGCGTTCTTGGCGGCTGCCTCGACATCGGCGAATGTCTTGGTGGAAAATTCGCCCGTCAGCGCATCCTTGTTTTCGGCGAGAGTATAGTAACGCACGCCATCAAAGGCGGTGTTGAGGTCTTCGACGCTCGAACCGACCGCCTTGGAGATGATCGCCCGGCCGTCGGGCGTGTCGGCATTGTAAGCCTTCAGGGCCGCATCCCAGGTCTTGATCATGGCAAGCACCTGGCCGGGACGCGACTTGATCACCTCATCGCGCACCACGAACACGTCACTGATCAGGCCGGGATCTTCGCCTGCGGTGAAGAGCAGCTTGACGTCCTTATTCTGTGCCCTGGCCGCGGTGAGATAAGGCTCATAGGTAACCGCGACCGGAACCTGGCCAGCGATCAACGCGCTGCCGGCATCCGCCGCCGGCATTGGAACCGGCTGGACATCGGCGATGGACATGCCATTCTTGGCGAGCGCGTATTTGAGCAGGATGTCGCTCGTCGTGCCTTCCTCGAAAGCCACCTGTTTGCCCTTGAGGTCGGCGACGGAGGCGACGTCCTTGCCGGCGATCATGGCGTCTGCCGTCATGCTGACGTCGAGCAGAAGCACGATCTTCACCGGCAGGCCGGCCGCAACCATTCCCATAGCCGTGTGGGTCGCGATGTTGGCGGCATCGAGCTGGCCGCTCGCCAGGGCGGCGTTGATGTCCTTGTCCTCGGCGAAGTTCACGATCTGCACGTCGGACAGCCCGTTTGCCTTGAACAGACCCTTGGCTTCGGCGACGTGCCACTGGCCGTAGCCAAGCCATGGCTCGATGCCGATCTTGAATGTTCCTGCCTCAGGCGTCGCCGGAATTGTCGTGTCGGCCGCGTAGACCGCCGGGGCAAACCCGACGGCAGCAGCCATAACGAGTGCCCGAAATTGTCCTGCTAGGTTACGCATCATCTTGTTCCCCTTGATGATCAGGCCGCTTTTTTTGAGCCAAACATCCGGCCTGGTGAGAATGCGGGCTTCTGCTCTTGCGGCATCGTGCCTCGGCATCTTAGCTGTCAGTTCAACCGAAGTGCGACGACACTTCAACGTCAGCAACAGCGGATGTCAAGGCTAAATACATACATGCATATACAAGTTAGACACCTCTTTCCGACTCTGAATCGCTCCACTGCGATCAGGTTTTTTTGGACGGAGAATACCGACTGCCAAGCGAGTAGCGGCTGCCAACGTAAGTCAGCTTGCTGATCGTGGCAACGACGGCGCCCGTCCATGTCCGGCGATGCAGAAACAGGCAGCAGCTGCCGGCGTCGATGCCCAGATACCGCGCCGTCTCGGCATCGGCAGGGGTCGCCGAGATGATGTGCTCGACCTCCGTCACCGGGGTTTTCTGCATGAGGTAGTCGTAGGTCGCTGTCCTGGAAAAATCCTGCTTGTCATAGTCGGGTATCAGGCCCGGGTTGACGAAGCGCTCTTCCAATTGCACAGGCAGGTCGTTCTCGAAGTTGACGACGATGGAATGATAGACCGACACGCGCTTTGCAAACTCGAACGAAAGCGCGAGCTCCTTTGTCGGCATGATCTTTTCGAGGACGATAACCTCGGAGCGATGCCTGTTTCCCCGCGCGACAATTTCCGCCGCGATGTTGTTGATCTCGATCAGTGCGGATTGCGGTCGAGGTGGCGCGATGAATGTGCCGACGCCCTGGAGCCGGATCAGAAAACCCGCAGAGGTCAACTCCCGCAAGGCACGATGGACCGTCATCCGAGACACGCCGAGTGTCGCCACGAATTCATTTTCGGACGGCAGCTTCCGGTCCTTGCTCCATCGGCCCGTTCCGATGTTCGTCAGGATGTAGTCCTTGACCTTCTCGTAAAGAGGGCTGGCGGTGTCGGGCAAAGTGATCATTTCAAAAATCCTTTCCGGCAACGTTCGGAAATCACACGCGCCCGGCAGACCGCATCCGGATGATCGTTTTCAAACCATCGCCCTGCCCCGCCAACAGCCGCTCATAGGCTGCGGGAATATCATCCAGGCCGATCTCGCGGTCGATCAGTTCGACCATCGGCTCGGTCAATTCGCCGAGCATCCGAATGGCGTCGGGAAGCTCATCGGCAAAGGCGTGGCATCCCAGCAATGCGATTTCGCGTTCAACCAAGATGTTGGGATCGATGTCGAGGCGCCCATGGAATATGCCGACCATCGCAACGGTGCCGCCGGCATCGAGAACGCCGAGCAACTGGCCGAGTGCTGCGACGCTGCCGGTTGCTTCGACGGCAGCGAGCAAGGGGGCATCCGCGGTGGCGGCGGCAATGGCGTCCCGGTTCAAGTCGACGATGCTGGCGCCGGTGATCCTCGCCACCCGGGCGCAGCGGCCCTGATTGCGATCGGCGACGAGCACGGTACCTGCGAATGTCCGGGAAAGCAGCAGTGCGGCAAGCCCGCCGATAGTCCCGCAGCCGACGACAAGAACGGAGCCGGCCGTTTTCGGCAGACGCCGCACTGCGTGCAACGCTACAGCCAGCGGCTCGGCCATCGCCGCGACCCGTTCGTCAAGCACGGCATCGACGACGTGCAGCAGGCGTGCGGGCAGGACCGCCTGTTCGGCAAATCCGCCGTCGCATATCTCGCCGAGAAAGCCCAGCGACGTGCAAAGATGCCGCTTGCCTGCATGGCATTGCGCGCACTCTCCACACCAGAAACGGGAATCGGCGACCACTCGTTCGCCAAGAGCGACAGTGTCGACACCGTCGCCGATGGCAATCACAATGCCTGTCAGCTCATGGCCGGCCGTCGAAGGCGATCGGCTTATCCATTGGCCCGTGCGGAAGTTGTGGAGATCGGAACCGCAAATGCCTGCGGCATCGACCCTCAGCTTCACCCAGCCTGGCTCGGGAGCGCCTGGCGCGGCGATATTCTCGACGCGCAAGTCGCCGGGTCCATGGAGTCGCGCCGCCCTCATCGTCATCGTTTCCGCTCAGCCGGCGAGATAGCGATCGCGGATCTCCGAAACCGCGTTCTCATGCGAGCTGAATCCTTCGTAGCGGGCGAGCCTGCGGGCATGCAGGGCGAGTTCCGGATAGGCCGCCGAGGTCACATAGCCGACCGACGATCGCTTGACGAAATCCGTCACGGAAAGCGGTCCAAAGGTTCGCGCCCACCGGCTGGTCGGCAGCACCGCATTGGGTCCCAGGACGAAGTTGGCGAGGGTCACCGGCGTATGCGGACCCATGAGGATCTCGGCAGCTTCCGTGATACGTCCGAGATGCGCAAATGGCTCCGTTGACAGAATCTCGAGGTGCTCCGGCGCATAGTCGTTGATGAACCGGTAGCTGTCCTCCAGCGACTCGGTCAGCACGATGCCGCCGCGCTTCCCAGTCAGCACCGCGCGTGAGAACTCCACACGCTGTTCGCTCATCCTGGACCAGTGTTCCGGTATCGCAATCAACGCGGCTTCGGCGACCTTGCGGCTGTGCGTCACCAGGTAGGCCGAGGAATCCGGCCCGTGCTCGGCCTCGATCAACAGGTCAAGAGCAGCCAGGCCGCCGTCGACGCTGTCATCGGCAAAAATGATCGCTTCGGAAGGACCGGCAGGGAGGCCTGTGTTGATGATCGGGGACAACACGCTCTTTGCCGCCACCACCCACGGGCTCCCCGGCCCGACGATCTTGACGGCAGGCTTCACGGTCTCGGTTCCATAGGCGACGGCGGCGACCGCATGGGCGCCGCCGCACTTGTACACGGTCTCCACGCCGGCGAGGCGGGCAGCAACCAGCGTCGCGGCGTCGACGGAACCATCCGAAGTCGCAGGCGTCACGATCGCGATCTGGGGAACCCCGGCAATCACCGCCGGAACCGAGGTCATCATCGTCACCGAGGGAAAGGCGCCTTTGCCGCGCGGAACATAAAGCGCAACGGAAGCAATCGGTGTGTATCGGTCGCCCGCATAGGCGCCCGGCCGAACTTCCTTGAGCCACATCGTTTCCGGGCGCTGCTCCTCGTGGAAATGCCTTATGTTCTCGATGCCGAACCGGATACTCTCCACGACATCCTTCTCGACCTTGTCGAATGCCGCGTCGAACTCCGCTTCCGAAACTTTCAGTCCACCGTCGGCAACATCGGCTTTGTCGAGTTCGCGTGCAAACCGGAGCAGTGCCGCGTCACCTTCATCCTTGACGGCCTGGATGATTGGACGGACCTTTTCGATGAAGGAAGACAGATCTCCTTCGGCGCGTTTCAGTAAACTGGCCCGCTGATCGACACTGAGGGATGACAGGCGGTGGAAGCTGACGTCAGACATGGCGGCTCCTTTTCTTAGAACGCAATTACGATTAGCGCTTGTCGATCACTTCTGGGACACGTCTCCGGCCCCTGAAGCCTTCAAATCGATGCGAGAAAGCCTCCATCCACGGGAATGGACTGGCCGGTTATGTAGGCTGCCGCATCCGAAGCGAGGAACACCGCGATTCCGTGCAGGTCCGAGAGATCACCAAAACGGCGCTGCGGAATCTTGGCGAGCATCGATTGCTGCCATGCCTCGTTGCTGTAGAACACGTCTGTCATCGCTGTCCTGAAATAGCCAGGCGCAATGGCGTTGACCCGGATCCCGAGATCGGCCCACTCCGCTGCAAGCGCCCGCGTCATGCCGAGGAGGCCTGATTTCGACGAGCCGTACGGCACCGCCGTGGGAACCCCAACCTCGGAGGTCAGCGAGCAGAGATTGATAATGACGCCGGGCCGTCCGGCGTCTCTCATCTGCCGCGCGGCGGCTTGGGCGCAGAAGAAGGCGCCTTTGAGATTCGTATCGACAATCCGGTCCCACAAGGCCTCGTCGACATCGAGTGAAGGCCGGACCTCTTCCACCCCCGCATTGTTGACGAGAATATCAAGACCTCCGAGCAGGCTGCCGGCCTCGGCAGTCGCCGCCCGGCAGCGGTCGACATCGGTGACATCCAGGGCGATGGCATGCGCGACCCCGCCGGCGGTGCGGATGGCAGCCATCGTCTTCTCGAGCGAGGCCACGCTGCGCGCCGTGACCGCGACGTCGGCGCCGGCCGCGCTGAGCGCCTCGGCGATGCTGCGCCCGATGCCACGGCTTGCGCCGGTTACAAGCGCCTTCCTGCCTGACAGATCGAAGAGAGATGCGTTGCGCATGTCATCCTCCTTGGTAATGTCGCGCTTGGACCGATCGCGTCGAGACTATCCGAATGCAGCTTATCTATACAAGCATGTACATCATGGCTGTAGTGCGCCATGCGGAACTTTGCTTGTCAGAGCGGCAGCGCATTGGCCGACATCGGACCGGACTACGCGGTTCGCCCCAGCCCATCTGGAGTTCATCGGGAGGGATAGATGAAGCGCGCAGTAGACCACGACGCGATGAGCGTGGTTGGCTATACCACCCCCTGGAGTGCCAAAGCAGGCCAGCGGATCAAGCTCAGCCTGTCATGCGATCGGCCGATAAAGGCCACACGAATTTGCCGGCTCGATAAGCCGGCTCCGGAATTTCTCGCCTGGCCCATCGAAACGGTAGGTGAAGCACGGCTTCGGCATTTCGACCAAGGGTCGTTCCTGTTCGTGCGAGCCGGCGAACTGGCCAAAGTACAAGCCGTCCACGGCATACGTTTTGAGCTGTTCCTCACGCGCAACGAAGATGCGCGCACGATCCTGGAGGCAGGCGCCCTCGGGCTGCGCCTCCGCGACGGCGCATTTGTCGTGGAAATCGGCGGCGAAACCCTTGTCGAGACGAAGGCGCCAACTGGTGTGTGGCTCACTGTCGAGTTGGATCTGCGGCAGGAACAATCGCGTCTGCGCATCAAATCCCATGATCTTCTCGCGCCTTACGAACTCCATGAAGGTTTTGGCGGCTCGGCGCGGAACCTGCAGGCGCACGGCATCCATTTCGGCGCAAGTGCCACCAACCACGAACCTACCCTCAACGCGAAATTTGCTGCGATCCGGCTCGACACCCCACACGGGACTGTTGCCTGGAATTTCCCGACGCTGTTAGCATCGCAACCGATCCTGTCGTCGGGCGGAGCAGATCCGCTGCTCCTAGATGTGATCAATCAGCCAGCCTTCTGCGTGACTTCGGCACGCTGGGACGGATCGAGCTTCGAGCCTCGCTTGGTGCCGTCGCACTACGACGCTATCCATTGCCACGACGACGACATCGGCCCGCTCGAGTGGCCGGCATCGCACCAAACGACGATCCCTGAAAACGCACGCCCAGGCGTCTACGCGTTCCAGGTCGAATGGGAGGGTGGCTACGAACGCGTGGTGTTCTTCGTCACCTCTTCACAGGTTTCGTCGCCGCTGTTGTATCTCGTGCCGACGGCCACCTATCTCGCTTATGCGGACGAATATCTCCCGGATCATCTTTATGAATGGAAAGGCGACGACCGGGGACATCGCTTCGCGATCGCCAACAATCTGAAATCTCTTTACGACTACCATTCCGACCTTAGCGGTGTTTCCATCTGTTCCTACAAAAAGCCGAAAGTGACGCTCAGGGACGATTACGATTATCCGCTCTGCGGCTGCCCACACAATTTGCCGGTCGATCTGCATTTCCTCCGATTCTGCCACCACAATGGAATCGTGTTTGACGTCCTGACCGATCACGATTTGCACGAATGCGGCATAGACGGTCTGCGTCGACATCAAGCCGTCGTTACCGGCAGTCACCCCGAATATATGTCGATCGAGATGGAGCAGGCGCTGCGGCAGTTTGTGGCCGAAGGCGGCAGCATCGCCTATCTCGGCGGAAACGGCTTCGCTGCCACTGTGGCTTTCAAGGACGACCTGATGGAGCTGCGGCGCTCGCCGCTGGAGGCTGGCCGCACCTGGGACGGCCCGGTCGCCGAACAGGCGCTGTCGATCACCAACGAACCAGGCGGCTATCTCCGTTCCCGCGGCCGAGGCGAATTCACGCTGATCGGTGGCGCGATCTCACTGATGGGGTTCGAAGGCGCGCGCCCATTCACGCGCACTAAGGAAAGCCGTGAAGCAGGATGCGCATGGCTGTTCGAAGGCGTTGAAAATGCGACCTTCGGCACGGACGGCATCGTGCTGGGCGGTGCCGCGGGCTACGAAGTGGATGCGACGGATCCAGCCCTCGGCACTTCCGCTGACACCGTCGTGATCGCGCGTGCGACGGGATTTCCCGACAGCTTCTTTCAGGATCCGACGCGCTGGTACGAGGGCGGGGATAGGCAACGCATCGCCCGCCGCTGCGCCGAAATGACCCTGCGAAAGCTCGCAGCAGGCGGCTTGATCTTTTCCGCAAGCTCGGTTGCCTGGTGCGGCGCGCTGCCAGCCGCAGGCGCCATGAACGATGTCGGCAGGATCACGCTCAATCTGCTTACCCGCCTCGGCGCCACGAAAGGAGAACCCGGCCGAGAAAAATCGATAAGCTGATTGGCGCCGTTACGGAAAGACCCGTATCCGGTTTTGGGAATCAAATCAGTCGGCGTGCACCGGCTTCGTCTCACATGCCTCTCGCCACCTGGCGGACGGCAGTTGCCTCAGCCGCAACCTTCAGGTGCGCTGCTTTGACAAACGGCGCTGAACCAGAATTTGGCGCGGCATCAACGACACCCTCGCCGACTAGGCAAGGAAGCTCGGTATCCCTTCTTCGGCGTCGCGCAAGCGTCGTCGGACTATCCCGCAACGAATTGTCGGAACTGACCGATCTGGCCCGTCCTTGGGTCTCACCAGCGCAAGGAAGAAGCGATGAGAGACCTGATCTTGAAGATGTCCATATCGATCGACGGCTTCGTGAGTGCCCTGGATGGCCGAAACACATGGATGTTCGGCGCCGATCAAGAGGCGAAGGCCTGGGGCGTAGAGTTCATATGGAACTCGAGCCTGCACATCATGGGCAGCCGCAGCTTCCGTGACATGGCCGCCTGGTGGCCGATCTCCTGCGACCAGTTCGCGGCGCCGATGAACCAGATCCCCAAGACCGTCTTCTCACGACGGGGACCGGAGATCCTGAGGGAGGTGAGCAAGTCGGCGGCGCTCGATGAGGCTCGCGCCGTCAACGCGGGAACCGGTCAGCCGGCAAAGTTGCAGCCCGGTGGTGAAAGTTGGGCGGAGGCCTATGTGGCGAGCGGTGACTTGGCGGAGGAAGTCGCGAAGTTGAAAGCCCAAGAGGGCAAGCCGATCATCGCCCACGGCGGAGTGAGCTTCGCCCGCAGTCTCGTCGCCCAAGGACTGGTCGACCAGCTCGCCCTGACGGTGGCCCCCGTGGCGCTGGGCAAAGGCCTGCCGCTGTTCTCCGAACTCGCCGCGCCGATGTCTCTCAAGCTGGTGAGCTCGAAAGCCTTCCCGGGGGGCGCGGTGGCGCAGATTTACCGGCCAACGTGAACACGTCAGAGAATGTGTGCAGCCAACGAACCGACGAAGTGAGGGCGAGGTATAAATGAATGCGATCCCTTCGGATCGTCGTCGATCGATAGGAGCCTGTGCATGGCGAAGCTTGTGTTCGGAATGATGCAGTCGCTCGACGGCTATGTCGCTGGCGCCGAGGGCAGGCCCGGGCTGCCGATGCCGGGCGAGGCGCTCCATCGCCACTTCAACGCCCATGTGCGCGGGATCGCCGGCAGCCTCTACGGCCGGCGCATGTACGAGGTAATGCGCTATTGGGACGAGGATCAGCCGGGACAGGACCAGGTCGGGCGCGACTTTGCGGCGGCCTGGCGGGCGCAGCCGAAATGGGTCGTCTCTCGCACCCTGAAGTCGGTCGGGCCGAACGCCACGCTGGTGGACGACGATCTCAAAGGGTTCGTTAGGGCGCTTAAAGCCGAACACGAGGGCGAGATCGAAGTCGCCGGACCGGAGCTTGCGGGTAGTCTGACCGAGCTTGGTCTTATCGATGAGTACCGGCTCTACTTCCGTCCCATCGTGCTTGGTCGCGGCAAGCCATTCTTCGCCGGCCCCCGGCCACCGCTGCGTCTCGTGGCCAGCGACCGGGTTGGCGAGGACGCCATCAGGTTGACGTACGTTCCCGCCTGATCACAACCCACCCGACACCCTAACGTCCGTCGGACCGAATTTGAGCTCATTCCCACTCGATCGTTTTGAGCCATGGTAACGCGTTGACGCGGCAGCACAAACTTTTCTGCACGCCCTAAAGAACCGACTCTGCGATCCGTCAGAAATCTGCGCTCTTGATTTCAAAAGGGAATTTCGGCGATTCGGGATCAGCTCGGTTTCGGCGACTATCGACAACAATCGGTCGATTTTCGACAGCCGCGCCGCAACAAGCCGCGACCCACTGGGGACCAAAAAAAGGACCGTCAAACACGGCCGAACGGTCCGCACGGTAGCGCCCGGCATTCGCTCGTCGCCGTGGCGTGCCTCACTTGCCGTATGACGCAAGGAACACCCGCACGCCGGCCGCGGCGTGCCGTCGAAGCTTCGCCGGTTTCGGAATCGATTCGTCACCCAACAGCATGGCCCTGTTCAATGGCTCGCCCATAATCAACCAATTGAACTGGGAAGCGGCGACGGCCGGATCATCGATCGCAAGCAGGCCGCGATCAGCCAAGCGCTCGAACAACACTGCCATCGCCGCAATTGCGCGCCCGGGTCCGCCATCGAAGAGCGCCTTTGCCAGTTCTGGGAAGCGGCCGACCTCGCCGATCACCAGACGACGCAGCTGCATGACGCGCGGCGTGAGCACGGTGGCAAGCTGTCGGTACGCATAGCGCCGAAGATATTCGGCAACATCTTCGCCCTCGGCGAGGTCCGGCATTTCAGTGTGGACCCTATCGCTGGCTCGATTGGTCACGCTGCTCACGATCTCTACGAACAGCGTCTCCTTGCTCGGAAAATTCTTGTAGACGGTCTGTTTCGACACCGCCGCAAGCGCCGCGATCTCGTCCATGTTGGTGGCCAGATAGCCCTTTTGTAGAAACACCTCTGTAGCCGCATCGAGGATGGCCCGCCGCTTTTTCGCCGACCGTCCGTGCGGTTCGAGTTCTTCTGTAGCACCTGCTGAACGCGTCGTGGTCATGCTCCTGGCGTGTCCGCTGCCGATTGACTCATGGTACTGTGCCGTCTAGTTTGATTTGGATCGAGACGCAATGGGGAGATCGACGATGCACGTCCAGTTCGCGGAGCTTCCGGTGTTCGATCAGGAACGCGCCAAGGCCTTCTACATCGATCACCTGAACTGCCGCGTCGTCGCCGATCAGCCAATGGGCAATGATGGCTGGCGATGGATCGAACTCGGATTTCCAGGGGCCGAAACCACCCTCCACTTCCTAAGGCGCAAGGACGAAACATCATCTGAGGGCCCCGTCCTCGTGCTGGTTGACAACGAAATCGAAGTCACCGTCCAGAGACTCAAATCGCGAGGCGCCGAGATCATAACAGAACCGCGCCCCGCGCCATGGCAACTGGGGCGCACGATCGCGGAATTTCGGGACAGCGAGGGCAATCGCATGATGATCACCAGCAGATGACGCGCTTACCTATTATGACCGCAGCATGCTCTTGCGGTGGCGTCGAACTCAAAGCGTTCGGCAGGCCGATCGTGAGCAGTGTCTGCTACTGCGACGACTGCCAGAAGGGAGCTGACCAGATCGAAGCTTTGCCAGGTGCTGGCGCCATACGCGATCCCGATGGCGGCACCGCATACATCCTCTATCGAAAGGACCGCATCGAGTGCTCCAAGGGGGCCGAATTGCTGAGGGGTTATAAGCTTAAGGAAGTTTCGGCCACGAACAGGGTTGTCGCCACGTGCTGCAATTCGGCGATGTTCATGAATTTCGATAAAGGTCCGCATTGGGTCTCGGCATACAGAGCGCGGTTTCACGGAGAACTCCCGGCACTGCAGCTGCGGATTTGCACTAAGTTCAAGTCGGACAGCGATGTCATTCCTGACGACGTGCCGAGCCACCGGGGTTATCCTCTAGGGTTCGTCGTTAAACTTTTGGCATCGCGCGTGGCGATGTTGCTAGGTCGATAAACCGGCCGCCAGCCTGCGCGATAAGACATTCAGATAGGTGCGCAAATCGGATACAGCCTTGCCGCTCAGGGTTCAGGCCTGAACGAATTTCTGTAGGCGATCCGCCACGATCAGCCCTGCCCGGCTGTTCAAGTGCACGCCGTCGTGTGAAATAGCCAGCCATTTACGCGGGCGACATCATCCGGACGCTGCCGCAGCACCAGTACGCGAAAAGCATCGCGATAGAATGGAAGAAAGTTGAACGCCGTGTAGGCCCGGCCAGGCGAGGCGCGAACCGCCTCGGTGAGCGCCTCATGGAGCGAGATATAGCCGCAGCGTTCCTCGTGCGCGATGGCCGCCACGATCGCAGAATATTCCTTGATCCGCCGGTTGAGCTCGCTCTGGAACGGGTCGTCCGAATCCGGCGCTTCTCCTATCGGAGGGAGCGAGCAAAGGCCGATGTCCGCCGCCGTCTCGCGCTTCAGCCTGCGTGCTATCTCGGCCAGATTCTCGTGGAACCAATCGGGCGAAGGCGTGCGGGGCAGACGCTTCCAAAACGTAAAGAACCGCCGCACTTTGCGTGACACGAGCGTGAGAACATCATTCCCGCCGACCCAGACGATGACCTTGTCGGGACGACAGGCGAGCACATCCGGCAACCGCTGCAGCGCGTTGTAGGCCAAGTCGCCGCCGACGCCAAAATTCCGGAACTCAAATTGCCCGTTGCCCGGCCGCCGGCGGAGCTCCGCGATCCAATCGAATGCCTGGCCCTTGCCCGCCGTGCTGCTCGATCCGAGGCACGCCACGATTTTTCGTTGAGGACGCACCATCGTAACTCCGCCAGGCCAGAAGTGAGAAATCGTCGCCTTATGCTCTTCCCAAAACGGCTGGCCCAGTCATGAGTTTCAGGTCGGATTCCAAGGCGTTTCCAATGACCCACGGGCAGGCATAATAGTCTTCGATGCGGTCGATGAGGCGGCCGGCGACATGGACACGAACCGGCCACCCGACCTGCCACTGGTCGCCTCGCTGGAAGAGCACGAACAGGACAGGTTCTCCGTCGATCGCGCCCGACGTCATGGTCCACGTCTGTGGATTTTGCTCGTATTCGACGAAATAGGGAGAGCTTCTGAGCAGGCCATCGAAGCAGTCGGCGACTCGCAACCGAGCATCGGCACTTGTGAGGCTCCGCACGCCATCCCAGTCATGGCGGTTGAAGAGGTCAACATAGCGCTGCAAGAGCCGCGCGGTGTCGGGATCAAGCGGACGGTTCGGTTCACCGGCAGGTTCAGCAGGCAAGTCGGCGAGCTTCGCCCGTCCACGGGAGAGCGCGGATTTGACGCCGCCGACCGTCGAGCCCACGAGTTCTGCGGTCTCTTCCAGCGAGTAGTCGAACACATCCTTCAAGAGCACGCAGGCGCGCTCCTTGGGCGGCAGGTGACCGACCAGCCGTTCGACGGCGCGATGGGCATCAGTGGTCGCTGGCTCTGCAGCGATGACGCCGATGTCGTCCGAATAGGCGCTTTCCGCTCGCTCGCGCGCATGGCGCCGCCTCACAAAGTCAATGCAGCGATTGTGAGCGATGCGAAACAACCAGGGTTTTAGCCTGCGGGGATCATCGAGGGTCTCGATCTTCGTGTAGGCCTCGAACAGCGTCTCCTGCATGAGATCCTCGCCGTCGAGCCGCGAGCCGGTCATGCGGGTGCAATAGCGATGCAGTTGGGCGCGGACGCCCGACACTGTCTCGAGGAAGGCTCGATACTGCGCGTCGAATAGGCCGATCGGTCGCCCAGGCATGTCCTTCACCTGCCACATATTAGCGTCATTGAGGAACATAGGTGAGAACCATGACCCCATTCTTGAAGCGATGCGTATCGACAAGCTTCAGGCGGACGAGATCGTTGTCAACGTCTTCAAATGCGCGCTTGCCCACGCCGACCACCTTGGGGATCAGCCAAATCTGATACTCATCGACAAGGCCCGCGGCGAGCAGGGTCCGATCGAGGCTGGTGATCCCGTATTTCACGATGTTGCCGCCCGGCTGTTGCTTGATCCTCGCAAGCTCGGCAGCCACGTCGCCCTCTATCAACGAGCCGTTCCACGCCACTCTTTTGAGCGTCCGTGAGGCGACGAGCTTCTTCATGCCGTTGAGGCGATCTGCGTATTTGTCGCCTTTCGTCTCCGGACGCGCCGCGAACATCTCGTAAGTAACGCGACCGAGCAGTAGGAACTCGGCGTCGGCCAAAGCTTCGAACGAATATTCCTTCGCCTCTTCATCGAAGCTCGATCCCGCGATCTTGGTCGGGCTCTCGATCACACCATCGAGCGAGACGAAGCTGCCCACTTTCAATTTGCGGGTCATGCGACCTCCCGACTTTCACCGCGTGTTGCAGCGGTTCCGGTCAGACCGAGCCTGGGGCGAACCCATTGTGCCAACCGCGCGATCGCGTCGTCGGCTTCGGGAGCACGCCCAGCCATCATCTGGAACGAGTGCAGCATCCCCGGAAATACGTCCAGGCGCACCTCGACGCCGGCGGCCTTTGCGCGGTCGGCCAGCGCTCGGCTGTCGTCCACGAGGGTTTCGTCTTCGCCCGCCTGCAGATAGGTCGGGGGCAGGCCCTTCAGATCGGCAAAGATCGGGCTGGCGAGTGGATTCCTGGGATCGGTACCTGCGAGGAGTTGCGATGCCAGCATATCCACGGCCGCCTTCTGGAAGAATGCGTCCTTCTCGCGATTGGCTTCATAAGAGAGCCCGCTCGCCGACAGATCGTACCAGCCAGAGATGCTGAGAATCGCGGCCGGTAGCGGCCGTCCCGCGTCACGGAGTTTCATCGCGGCCGCAACGATCAGGCCAGCACCAGCGGAATCGCCTGCAGCTATGGTGTGCTTCGGCGCGATACCTTGCTCGGCGAGCCACTCGAACGCGGTCACGGCCTGCTCGATTTGGCGCGGAAACTTGCTCTGGAAAACGTAGTCGTAAGTGGCGAGCAGCGCGTAACAGCCAATCGCCTTGGCGAGGTGTCCGACCATCTTGCGATGGGTCCAGATCGATCCGCCGAGATAGCCACCACCGTGCAGGTAAAGCATGACCCGATCATTGGCCGCCGCTTTTGGCTGAACCCACAGCGCGGTCTTGTCGCCGAGTTTGGTCTCAATGTAATCGACGTCGCCCGGCTCTGCCGTCAAGACAGACCACTCGGAGACTTCCGGCGGCAATTCCCGACCGCTGCGCCAAGCCTCGGCGAGCGTTTCATAGTGTATCTTGTTCGCTAAGCTCTGCTTGCTGTTCATTGTCACGCTCCAATTCGTTGTGGAGGGCGACGTTCAGGATGACCGCGCCCATCAACAGCTAAGACGGACGAACTGAGCGAAAGGATACGTCGCCGGCAGATGCAACGCCTCGCCGGTGGCAGTTGCCGCGGACCCCGGGTGTCAAACCCAGCAAGGCTAGGCTGCTCCACCCTTCTCTGTGGGACGTTCGTTCCAGACATTCGCCGATCGGCCAGATGCTTCGTCTATGCCGTCGCCGGGTGGCCGGGGGCTGGGACTATTGACTATTATCGCCGAGCCAACATCGCCTTAAACATGCTGCTCTATCCTCTTCTACTCCGCAGTACTCCTCGTCACTCCCACTCGATGGTGCCTGGCGGTTTGCTCGTCACGTCATAGACGACGCGGTTGATGCCGCGCACCTCGTTGATGATGCCGGTGGCGGCGGCGCCCAGGAATGCCATGTCGTGACGGTAGATATCCGCGGTGCTGCCATCTACCGATGGTGACGCTTTCGGCGCGTATGCGCGTACATACCGATAAGGGCAGCGGTCACGAGCCGCGCTGTCCCCACGGGCATTGCTCTACCTGCGCCCTTCAAAGAAAGGAGCATTGTGACGGGGCTTAGCTATAGATGCTGTAGCATTGATCTAATGCGATTTATCGCAGCATCGACACCTTGCCTAGGCAGACTTTCAACCTTGTAAAATGAAAGGAACGTAAGCGAGGCTTGAGGAGCACAGGTATTCAGAATAGCTGTCTTGAGAACGCGCCGCACTGGCCGCCTGAGGATCAGCCAATCGACCCACCAAGGTGAGCCCAAAGTGGTTATTGCAACCACCTTCCTTAGCTGGCGAAGTCGCGGTTGTATGGCACCAAGATCGGCTGCGTGATCGTATGCAATACCAGGCACCCATACCCTGTCGAACCAGCCCTTCAATATAGCTGGAGGTCCGAACCACCACGTGGGAAAAATCAAGACGATAGTCTCGGCCCAGAGAAGATCCTCAATCTCTTTAGCTACCTCTGTAGTCTCGAATCCGGAATAGTAGCTCGCGCGCTCCGCCGGTGTAAGAGCCGGGAAGAAGCCAGATCGATACAGATCAACATGTCGGCACTGGTGTTTCGCATCCATCAGGGTGTCGATAGCTGCGTTCGAAAGCGTTTCGCAAAGGCTTGGATTGAGTGGATGAGCCGTGACAATCAAACATCGCATACCAATATTTTGAATCCTCCCCAATTTGGTTGCGCTGCGCGTCATCATTCGTGCGGCGCGGTGCTCGGGCAAAGCTTCTCATGCCAATCATGGATTTCGAAATAGCTGTACGCGCCACAGTCTTCAAAGAGCAATTGTTTTTCGACGCCGAGAATGGCCCTTCTACAGCGGTACGCTCGAGACAGCGCCATCGGCAACCTGCCAGCCGTCAGTCGCGCGATATGGACAGCCCCGCGAGAAGCGGAGCGTACGCGGCGAGCCTGCGGGATACGAACTCCGTGAAGAGCCGCACGCGCTTCGTCTTGCGTGTCTCCCCCACCGTGAGAAGCCAGAGCGTTCCGTACATGTGCAGGTCGGTGCCCGGCACCCTCACCAGTAGCGGGTCGGCATCTCCGACGAAGCACGGCAGTGTCGTGATCCCGAGCCCTTGCCGTACAGCAACGATTTGCGCCTCGGCGTCCGTGGTCCTGAAGGGAACCCCGGTGGTGCGAACCTCACCCTCGCTGGCCCATTCCGGAATTCCATGAATGCTTATGACGATCCACCGGATGGGATCAGGCGCGCCCGCACGCCACGCGGCTAGTCGATCGCAGGACATGTAGATGCCGCCGAACAGCTCCGGTCCCTTCAGGCCGTGAAGATTGAGCGGCAGGGTTTTGCGGTCGTAGACGACGCGGATCGCGACGTCGGCCTCTCGGTTGGTCAGATTTGCCAGCTCGCCGGACGACAAGATTTCCATCTCGATGTCCGGATGCAGACGCGCGAAATCGGCGAAGTCCGGCATGAGCAGGTGTGTCGCGAGGGGCGGTGCCAGCGTCACCCGCAGAAGCCCGCGCACGCTCTGGTCGCGCCCGAAGACGCGCGTCTCCAGCAGGTGCGACGACACTTCCATCTGGTCCGCGAACTCGAGGACCTCCTCGCCCGCAGCCGTCAGGCGGTAGCCCGAAGGCAGCTTTTCGAACATGTGCACCCCGAGGCGTTCCTCGAGCTGGGCGACACGTCGCAGCACGGTCGAGTGGTTCACACCGAGGCGCTCGGCGGCGGCCCGCACCGAGCCTCCGCGCGCGACGGCAAGAAAGTAGCGAACGTCATCCCAGTCGGTCATGGTGCAATCCGGCACCGCGCGGTGCGCCTTCCAAAGCCCGTATCTAACACATCGAACAGCAGTACGGGCGGTCATCATAGCCTAGGTCGACGAGCGCGGCTCAATTCCGAACGGCGGACGCCGATCGTCGCGGCTGGCGTCAGTCGTCCAGCCGGATCGATTTCGCACCACCGATGTGCGCGCTTCCGCACTCAACAACTGACGCCGGCGGACCCATTTCGAGGTTCTCGGAGGCAGATGCCGTCCCGACACCACGAAAGGAGAAGTCATGGGAAAACTTGAGGGTAAGGTTGCAGTCATCACGGGTGGATCGAGCGGCATGGCGCTGGCGAGCGCCAGGCGGTTCGTTGAAGAAGGCGCCTATGTTTTCATCACGGGCCGGAGACAGGAGGCGCTGGACGAGGCCGTCAAGCTGATCGGCCGGAACGTGACCGGCGTGCGCGGCGACGCGGCCAATCTCGACGACCTCGACCGCCTGTTCGATACAGTCAAGCGGGAAAAGGGCAGGATCGACGTCCTGTACGCGAGCGCCGGCACGGGCGAAGCCGTCCCACTGGGCGAGATTACCGAGCAGCACTTCGATGCGGCCTTCGGCCTGAATACGCGCGGCACGCTGTTTACGGTTCAGAAGGCGTTGCCGCTGTTCAACGATGGCGGATCGATCTTCATGACCGGGTCAGTTGCTTCGGTGAAAGGTTTTCCTGGTTACAGCGTGTATGCGGCAAGCAAGGCGGCGCTGCACGCATTCGCACGCGGGTGGCTCAACGAACTCAAGGGCAGGAATATCCGGGTGAACGTGCTGCACCCGGGGCCGATCGCCACACCGATGCAGGACCAAGTCCTCACCGAGGAGGCGAAGCAGATGTTCGAATCCCTGATCCCGCGGGGAAAGATGGGGCGTCCTGAGGAAATTGCGACGGCCGCGCTGTTTCTTGCTTCCGACGATTCGAGCTTCGTGAATGGGGTCGAGTTGTCTGTCGATGGCGGCTTCTCGGCCATCTGAAATCGCGCCGGATCGCGGGAAGCGGCTGACCGGCGGGAACTAGCGTGTCCATGGTGGAACGACCACGCAAAGGTCGCCACACAGCGGAACGAATAACCCAGCGCCGTTGAAGGCCGGGGAAATCAATACCAACACGGATCGGAGAAGATCATGAGCTACGCAATTGTAGGATTCGGTAAGATAGGTCAGGCCCTCGCCCACGCCTTCGCCCGTAGAAACATCGACGTGGCCGTCGCGAGCCGCCGGCCGCCCGAGGCGTTGGCGCCGCAGGCTCGGGCGATTGGACCCACGGTCGTCGCCAAGTCGCTGCGGGATGCACTCGAGGCCGACACAATTATCTTGGCGGTCCCGTTCGGGGAGCATCGCGAGGTTGCGAAAGCCCTGCCGAGTTGGAAAGGCAAGACGGTCATCGACGCGATGAACGCGTTTCCAGTCCCTGAAGAGCTGGACGGCCTCCCGTCCTCCGCCTTCGTCGCGAAGGCGTTCACCGGCGCCAAGCTCGTCAAAGGTTTCAATCACCTGGTTGCGGCCACCCTGGCTGCCGATCCGATCGTCGAGGGCGGCCACCGGGTCGTCTTTCTGTCGAGCGACGACGACGACGCGACCGCTCCCGTGGCGGCCTTGGCCAAACAACTCGGGTTCGCACCCGTCAAGCTGGGAAAGCTCAACGAGGGTGGCGCGCTGGTGCACGCGCGCGGCCGCACTTGGGGCCAGCTCATCTTCCAGGATTTGTTCAAGAAGGAGCAGTAATCGATGTACGACCATGTGACTTGGCCCGAGCGATATGATCCGAAAACGTCGGCCATCTACGCACTCAACGACATTGACGTGAAGGCGCCGCCTGAAGCGGTCTGGAAGCTGCTCGTCGAAGCCGAGAATTGGTCGAGCTACTTTCCCGCCGAGGATCAGGTCAAGATTCTGACGGGGGAGCCGGAACTGGCGCTCGGAACGCGATACAGCCGTGTGACGGTTGGATTTCCGATGAGTCTGGTCGTGACGGAATGCGAGCCCCTTCGCAGGCTCGCATGGGCGACGACAGTTGATGGCGACGAGACCGGCTCAAGCGCATACCATGGCTGGGTCATCACGCCTACGGACCATGGCTGCCATGTGCTGACCGAGGAAACGCAGCAGGGCCCCTTCTTCCTCGATGAGCTCGGGCGCAAACATCCCGGCGCACTCTACCGGTATCACCAAGACTGGGTCGAAAGCCTCGCCCACGCAGCGGAGGCGGAAACAGCGAAGACGACAGTGGATTGATTGCGCTTCCTATTTAATTTTGGAGATGAATGAGATGAATATCGAACTCAAAGGCCGCAAGGCCATTGTTACCGGATCCACCGCCGGTATCGGCCGCGCGACGGCGGAGGGGTTGGCGCGTGCCGGTGCATCGGTCGTCGTCAACGGCCGTGGAAACGCTCGGGTCGATGAGGCGGTGCGGCAGATGCGGCAGGCCTTCCCCGGCAGCGACATCTCGGGTATCGCCGCTGATCTTGCGACAGCGGAGGGGGCAAAGGCCTTGATCGCGCATGCGCCGGACGCCGATATCCTTGTGAACAACGTCGGTACAGCACACATCCGGAGCTACAACGGCGTCGAGGATATCGCAAATATCCCCGATGAGGACTGGCTTGACCTCTTCCAGTTGAACGTAATGAGTGGCGTGCGCGCGAGCCGTCATTACCTGCCGCGGATGGTGGCGAAAGGCTGGGGCCGCGTCGTGTTCATAAGTAGCGAATCCGCAGTCAACATCCCTAAGGAAATGCTCGACTATGGCATGACCAAGACCGCTCAACTCGCGGTTTCACGCGGGCTTGCCGAGGCGGTCGCGGGCACGGGCGTCACCGTCAACGCCGTCCTGCCGGGACCTACCCGCTCTGAGATCCTGGGCAACTTCATGGCGAAACAGGCTGACGCAAATGGAATCACGCAGCACGAAGCCGAGCAGGGCTTCCTGCAGGCGATGCGTCCGACGAGCCTCATCCACCGCTTCGCGACCACCGATGAGGTGGCCAACATGATCATCTACACATGCTCGGAGCAGGCTTCGGCGACCACCGGCGCGGCTTTGCGGGTGGATGGTGGCGTGGTCCGCTTCGTCGCGTAGCAGGACGACCAAATTGTTCCGTTCGCCAACTCGGGTCCGCTGTCGGCCAAGCTGCTGAAGCATGGCACGCTTAAGTCTACAGGGATCTGCCGCACGGCATGCGCACGACCCACGCATTGCGGGAGCACTCTGAAACTATGCGAGGCACGAGAACGTATTCAGCTACGGCGCCGTCCCCGCTGTGCTCGGCGGCCGTGCGCTCGCCTCGTTGGTCCCGCCCCGGACCATGATACAAATCCACGGAACATGGTGTCTATTGTCCGAGGAATTGGATCGGCGCTCCAATCCCAATCCAAAGCATGTGCTGTGAACGGCGCGGTGTATCGATCCCTTGAGCATCTCTACACATAATCGAAGGTCTATCGCCGACCTGCAAAACGGCTGCTTGTTCTTGCAGAATCGCCCGCGAACTATCGCCTCCTATCGTTGACCAACAATTTCCGAATATATCCGACAGTACTCCAACCTACTCTACCGTACGCCCCCTCATTCCCACTCGATTGTTCTAAATCTAGTTAGGCCATTGATATAGCTAGGTTTTTTATTCGTTGCCGCGCAAGAAGCCGACCCATGGGCCGTCAAAACGTTACAGTCTTGATTTCAAAGGGAAAAATAGCACGAAAATTTTTTGTGCGGTTTCGGCATCTATCGAAGTCGATCGCCTTTCCGGACCCACTTTGGGCAACTCAGGTGGGTTTCACAGCGAACGAAGAAAGTACCGTCACCAACTTTCATAGCACCGCGCGCGCCACAACGCGACCCGCCGCGGCAGCGTCATCCAAGCGCCATCCCTCTCCATTTGTAGGTGAACTGGATACCGCTGGCAGTGCAAACTGGACACTCCCGGCAGTATAAACTGGACACCTCAAGACCCACTCGCTCCGAGGGCGCGACAGCACGGTTCAAGGTGCAATGTCGCGCCCTCACTTGCTGAACTTCTTCCCGGGAGGGGGGCGGGGGAGGTTGAATAACCTGTGGAAAGCCTGTGGGTCTTTTGGGACCGTTTGCGGGCCGGCCTGAGCCTAGGAATCGTTTTGCTCAACTGCCCCTTCGAGACGGCTGACCGGCCAAAGACGCCCCTCAGGGGAGAGGGGGCCCGCGTTCCGTGGCACCGGCCCGCAATCTTCAGAATATGGTAGCCCGCGGCAACCGGAGAAGGGAATCTGTGCTCTCAAACCAGCATCGACTGCTGGGAGAAGATGCCCGCTATCGCGCCGTGCGATGATGCCGTAGTGACCGAGGGCATGAGGGGGTTGGCGAGGTCGCCGGCGGCGTAGATGCCGGGCATGCTGGTTTCGCGGCGCTCGTCGACCTTGAGGGCGATGCCGAGGGGCGTATCCACCGTGGCGAGGCCCAGTGATTCATGCAGGCTTGCGGACGGCTTGTTGCGCGGATGGGCGAACAGGATGTCGACCGCGACATTGGGGCCGGTATCGAGCTTGACGGTGGCATTATGACCCCCGTGATGGGCGATCTCGGTGATCCGGCCATCGACGACAGGTATATTGCGGTGCCCCAGATCGACCCGCATATCGGGCGGAATGTCATGTCCATCGGCGAAGAGCGTCAGCGTGTCGGTCCAGTCGTGGAACAGCCTGACAGAATTGTGCGACTGCGGGCCGGACCAGACGAGGCCCCAATGCTGGCCGGCGACTTCAAAGCCGTCGCAATAGGGGCAGGGTACGATGGACGTGCCCCAGCCTTCGGCAAAGCCCGGAACATCAGGCATCTGGTCGGCGACGCCATAGCTCAGGATCAGGCGGCGCGCCCCAAGGCTTTCGCCATCGCCAGTGAGGACGGAGAAGTCGTCGATGGCGCCGGAGATGCTGTCGGCCCGGGCATTGACCAGCCTGATCGTGGGATAGCGCGCCAGCTGCTGCCGCGCCTCGGCCAGGATGTCCAGCGGTGGCTTGTGATCGTGGCCGAGCAGGCCATGCGAGTGGCCGGCGAAGCGGTTGCGCGGCAGGCCGGTATCGAGAACGGTGACCTTGCGGCGGGCGCGGCCGAGCTGCAGGGCGGCTGCTAGACCGGCAAAGCTGCCGCCGATGATGATGACGTCATCCATGGTGATAAGCTCCGTGTTGTGGATGGAGGGGGTTGGGCTGGGCCTGGCGCGAAATATCGTCCAGCGATACGCGCTCGAGACGGGCAGCGAGCAGGGCTTCGGCATCGACGAGAAAGTCGCCCATCACTGTGTTGACCGGCCGGACAATGCCGCATTCGATATTGCCGGGCGCCCCGGGAAACTTGATTTGGAGGACAGGTTGAAACCTACCCATTGGCTTGCACATTTCAGATACTACATGGTATCGTAATACAAGAATTAGGATACTGTCAAGTACTGGAATTGTCGTGACCGTAAACAGCCAGGGCCGGCGCGGCCGGCCCGCCAACGAGGCGCTTGGCCAAACGATAGTCGACGCCGCGTGCGAACTCTTTGTGGAATTGGGTTTTCAAGCGACGACATTGGACAAGGTAGCCCAGCGGGCGAAGATATCCAAGCTCAGCATCTATCGGCACTTCGAGAACAAGGAGGCGCTGTTCAGCGCGGCCATCGCGGCCCGCTGCCATCAGTTTGCACCGCAGGCTCTTTTTGAAGGCGTCGACGGTTCGGCCGAAGATCAGCTCATGGCGGTGGGATCATCCCTGCTTCGCACGCTGTTGAGCTCGGACGTCCGCAGTGTCGAAGCCATGATCATGGCCGACAAGACGAATCAAAAGTCGTTAAGCAAGCTCCATTACGAAGCCGGCCCCGCCCATGTCATCGCCCAAATCGACGCCCTGTTGCGTCAGTTGCACGCGAAGGCGGTTCTGAACGTGCCCGATCCTCTCCGGTCTGCCCGCTTGTTTGCCGCGCTTTTCAAAGGATCCGATCTCCTGATTATCGCACGCTTCGATCAGGCGAGAGCAGAGGACGACAACGAAATCGAATCCTATTGCCGGTCGGCCGTCGCCATGTTCATCGCCGCGCACGGTGGCAACGACCAGGCGGGCGGATAAGCATTTGATTGCTCCGGGCAGCTTGGCCGGGACCGTGGTCCAGGCGCTTCGTCATATCCGACGATATGCGATCGGGTCCGGAACATCGATCGGTACCGCCGCCAAAGCTGAAACTATGTATGTCGATAACTAAAGTACCGTCAGCGCGGAAATGTCATGCTATGGGGCATTTTCGTTATATATTTCAAAGCGTTGACACACAGAAAAGTACCGTCAAACCCTAAAAACGAATGACGGTACTTTTTAGAATGCTCTGTCGGATACGAAAAACACCGTCAAAAGTACCGTCAGAGTGATCTGCTACAAGCCAGGCGCTCCGATAAACTTAACGATTTCAATGACTTGATAGATTTGTCAATTCCATTGATAATGTGCCCTGGCTAGCAGTCTGCCCTGCCCGCAAATCATTGTATTTTCTGCGAAATACTACGCTAGAGCCGCCTATCATCGCCCTTCCCTCACTCCCACTCGATGGTGCCTGGCGGTTTGCTCGTCACGTCGTAGACGACGCGGTTGATGCCGCGTACCTCGTTGATGATGCGGGTGGCGGCTGCTCCCAGGAATGCCATGTCGTAATGGTAGAAGTCGGCCGTCATGCCGTCGACCGAGGTGACGGCTCGCAGCGCGCAGACGAATTCGTAGGTGCGGCCGTCGCCCATCACGCCGACGGTCTGCACCGGCAGCAGCACGGCGAAGGCCTGCCAGATGGCGTCGTAGAGGCCGGCCTTGCGGATCTCGTCGAGATAGATGGCGTCGGCCTCGCGCAGGATCTCCAGCTTTTCGCGGGTGATGCCGCCCGGACAGCGGATGGCGAGACCGGGACCGGGGAACGGATGCCGGCCAATGAAGCTGTCGGGCAGGCCGAGCTCCTTGCCGAGCGCCCTCACCTCGTCCTTGAACAATTCGCGCAGCGGCTCGACCAGCTGCATGTTCATGCGTTCGGGCAAGCCGCCGACATTGTGATGCGACTTGATGGTCACCGATGGGCCGCCGCTGAAAGAGACGCTTTCGATGACGTCGGGATAGAGGGTGCCTTGTGCCAGGAAATCGGCGCCGCCGAGCTTCTCGGCCTCCTCCTCGAACACTTCGATGAACAGCCGCCCGATGGTCTTGCGCTTCTTCTCGGGGTCCGACTCGCCCTCGAGCGCGCCGATGAAACGGTCCGAAGCGTCGACCAGGATCAGCGGCAGATTGTAATGCTGGCGAAACATCTCCACCACGCCTGATGCCTCGTCCTTGCGCATCAGACCGTGGTCGACAAGGATGCAGGTGAGCTGGTCGCCGACCGCCTCATGGATCAGCAAGGCCGCGACCGAGGAATCGACGCCGCCCGACAGCGCGCAGATCACCTTGCCCTTGCCGACCTGTTTGCGGATCGTCTCGACCGCGTGCTCGCGGTAGGCGCGCATCGTCCAGTCGCCTTCGATGCCGGCGATGTTGTGGACGAAGTTGCGGAGCAGCCTGGCGCCGTCCGGCGTATGCACCACTTCGGGGTGGAACATGAGGCCGTACATTTTGCGCTCGACATTGCCGAAGATGGCGAAGGGCGAGCCCTCCGATTTTCCGAGCACCTCGAACCCCTTGGGCAGGGAGATGACGCGATCGCCATGGCTCATCCACACCTGATGGCGCTGGCCGGGCGCCCACAGGCCCTCGAACAACGGGCTGTCCTCGGCGATCTCGACGAAGGCGCGGCCGAATTCGCGGTGGTCGGAGCTTTCGGCGACGCCGCCCATCTGCACGCACATCGCCATCTGGCCATAGCAGATGCCGAGCACCGGCACGCCGGCATCGAAGACGATCTGCGGCGCGCGCGGGCTGCCGATGTCGCCGGTCGAGGCCGGGCCGCCGGACAGGATCACCGCCTTCGGATCGATGCGCTTGAACGCCGCCTCGGCCGACTGGAAGGGCACGATCTCGGAAAAGACGCCGGCCTCGCGGATGCGGCGGGCGATCAGCTGGGTGAACTGGCTGCCGAAATCGACAATCAGGACGGTGTCGGGATGATTGGCTGTTTTCATGGCGAGCGTTTAGAGAAAGAAACGAGTCGGCGCAATGGGTTGTGAGGTCGCGCTTTCACTTCGATTCCGGTGTGTCGTCCTCAACGCCAGAGGCTTTGTCCAATGCATCAGTTTGCGTTGTATCGAGTGACCGCAATGCGCCCATCAGCGCCGCGAAACGCTCGTGACCAAGGCGGGCAACATAGCTCCGTTCGATCTGCAGCTTGATGCGGTCGCCATCGCGCAGGGCGTCCAGGCCCTTGCGGGTGTAGCGCACAAGCTTGCCGCGACCGTCTTGCGGATCGGGCAGACGCTGCAACACACCTTCCGTCTCCAGGCCATCGAGCAATTGCTGAATCGCCTGCTTTGAGATCGCCGAGCGCTCGATCAGCGCCGACTGGCGCATGCCGCCGCGCGGGATGTGTCCAAGCAGGCCGGCACGCGCTTCGGTGAACCAGTGATGCCCGGCAGCGCGCATCGCAGCGGCGAACTCGGTCTGCCAGGCGCGGCTCGCCTGCCACAGCCGCCAACCTATGTGATCCGGCAGCGTTTCAGGTTTTTCGTCAAGTCCCTTGACCAAATTCTTCTCGCCCGATACATAGTCAAGCATCTTGACTACTAGTTCACTCTAAGTGGCGATGCCGGTCAAGGCAATCGGCACTTCAATTCAGGAGGAAATCATGGCAGCACTTCAGAAGGAAACCCTTGCAATGCTCATTCCGGGCATGACCCACGTGTTGGAACGAAACGGCAAGGAGGCTTACGTCTATTTTGAAAGCGAGGGTGCCGCGCACATGCTGCTCGACGATGGCGAGGCGCGAAGCGGGCGCTGGCGGATGCTCGATGACGGTTATGTCGCCGACTGGGACACCGGCGCGACCGGACGCTGGACCCTCGATCACGAGCCCGGGTCAGTCACTTACGTCAATCGCGACAACGCCGTTCGCTTCAGGATGATCGGCGTGCTGTTCGGCAACGCTAAGAACCTGCCGCCCCAACAAGCTTGAAGTCGATTGCGCCGGAGGCGATCGCCTGTTCCAGCAGCTGAACCGCCGCGGCCAGCTTCTCGTCGATGACGTGCAGATATTCGGTCCAGTCGCCAACGTGTCTCAGATCGGCCGCGCCGTCGGAAATGCCGCGCAGGCCGATAAGCGGCACGTCGAACAGCTGGCAGGCGCGCAGGCAGGCGAAGGTCTCCATATCGACCATATCGGCGGCGATCGCGTCGTAGGCGGCGCCGGTGACGATTGCCGCACCGGTCGACAGCGTCGCTTGCCTGATGCCAGGAACTCTGAACGGCAGCGGCGCGCTGACAGGCAGGTCGAGGAACGGCGTGGCGCCCTTCTCGAACCCCAGGGGCGAGGCATCCATGTCGCGGTAGGCGACTGAAACGGCCTGATAGATTTCCGTCTGCTCCAGCGTCCGGCTGCCCGCCGACCCGAGCGACACGACGAGATCCGGCAGCGCCTTCCCGGCGTGCAGCCGCGACAGTTCGGCGCCAAGCCCGACGCCGGCCTCGACCGGCCCGACGCCGGTCAGCAGCGGCGTGAACAGCCGCTGCAGGTGTGGACCGTATTCGGCTTCGGCAGCCATGACGAAGAGAACGGATCTGCCGGAGATCAGGGTGAGCTCACCAGGTGTCTTGCCGGCCATGATCGTCCATCCTCCCCTGCCCGCTCCTCAGCCCTCGATGCCGTCGCGGCCGACCACCGTCATCATCGTTCCGGTCATCGTGGCGATCAGCTTGGCCTCGCCATCGACGGCGAACGCATAGGCCTGACCGTCGGCGACGATGATGGTGCGGCCAGGCTTGGTCACCGAGCCGCGGAACAGGAAGCGCTCGCCCCTGCCGGGCGCCAGCAGATTGACCTTGAACTCGATGGTCAGCACACCGGAATTTTCCGGCATCAGCGAGAATGCCGCATAACCGCAGGCCGAGTCGAGAGCCGTCGAAATGACGCCGGCATGGAGAAAGCCATGCTGCTGCGTCAGAGCCGCCGAATAGGGCATTTCGATCTCGATGATGCCGGGCGTCACCAGCGTCAGCTCGGCGCCAATGGTCATCATCGCGTTCTGGCGGGCAAAGGACGTCCTGACGCGGTCCTCATAATCGGGAGCAGGAACGATCTTTGCTGCCATGGCCGTCGCCCTTCGTTTCTCGACAAATCTTATTGCAAAGGCATTTATCGCAGAGGGGTGGGCGGCAGGCAATCGCAAATGCTGCACTGCAGCATTCGGCTTAGCCCTGTATCGATGGCAACGATTCAGCCGGCCCGCCGCAGCGCGCAGAAGTAAAAGCCGTCGGTGCCGCTCAGCAACGGCGACAGCGAAATGCCGCCTGCCGCACCGATACGCACTTTCGCTTCGTGGCCCGCAAAACGGCTGTCCCAAAGCTGGCGGTGATCGAGCGGGACAAAACCGGGATGGCGATCCCGGAAGGCCGAAACCTGGTCGCCATTTTCCTCGTCGAACACCGAACAGGTGATGTAGACCAGCAGGCCGCCGGGTTTGACGAAGTCCCTGGCGGCATCGAGGATCGTCTCCTGCTCGCCCTTGCGGGCGTCGAGCTGTCTTTGCGTCAGCCGCCATTTGGCATCCGGCCGGCGCCGCCAGGTGCCACTGCCGGTGCAGGGCGCATCGATCAGGACCATGTCCATGTGCCTGCCGAGCGGCGCGAGCTCGGCCGGCCTGGTGACGATCTGCACGTTGCGGTTTTCCGAGCGGCGGATGCGGTCGAAGATCGGCGCCAGCCTGGCCTTCTCGGCGTCGTGGGCGAAGATCTGGCCGCGATTGTCCATCGCCGCGGACAGCGCCAGCGTCTTGCCGCCGGCGCCGGCGCAAAAATCGAGCACCTGCATTCCAGGTTCGGCGCCGGCCAGTTCGGCCGCAATCTGCGAACCCTCGTCCTGAACTTCGAACCAGCCTTTCTGGAAGGCCGGCTCGGCCTGCACGTTCGGGTGCCTGCCGTCGCCTTCGATCGGCGGGATGCGGATACCGTGCGGCGCGATCCGGGCAGGCTTGGCGCCGGTCTCCGCCAGTTCCGCCAGCACCTTGCCGCGATCGGCCTTCAGCGTGTTGACCCTGAGGTCGAGCGGCGGGCGCGTCGCCAGCGCGGCACCCTCTTCCACCCAGGCCGTGCCGAACGCCCGTTCGAACAGCGGCATGCACCAGTCGGGGATGTCTGCCCTGACGGCCGGCGGCGCATCGGCAAGCCGGCGAGCCGCAAGCGTTGTCAGTTCGTCGGCGGTAAGCAGCGGCGGCGCGAACTTGTCGCCCTTGAGCGCCTCGTTCAGCGACTGCGCCGTCTGGCCCCATTCGAGCAGCAGCGCGCCGAAGCCGATGGCGCGCGGCGTGTCCTCGCCGAGCAGCCAGCCTGCGGAGCGCTTGCGGCGCAGCGCGTCGTAGACGATGTTGCCGATCGCGGCACGGTCGCCGCCGCCGGCGAAGCGGTGCGACAGGCCCCAGTCCTTCAGCGCATCGGCCACCGGCCGGTGACGCCGGCCAATGTCGTCAAGCACTTCGATGGCTGCCGCCAGCCGCCCGCCCAGTCTCATTGTCGTCTTCCATTACTCAGCAAATTAATTCCGGCCCTGCTCTTAGAGCTTTTCGTGCCCTGATTGAAACAGTTCTGTTTCGCCGACGGCGAGACGATCCATGCCGAGGGGTGACGAATGTGGGTTGGTGCATCGCGAGCCGCCGCCACCAAGCGGGCGCCGGCATGCGGAACGAAACAATTCGATCAATATATTACACGTTTCTAATGTGCGTGTCTGGTGCTCACAAGCATAGCGGCTTGCGAAACTGCTCTGCTTTGCAAGTTTTCCGGTTGCGAATACTCTTTGCGCGGTGATTCGCGTCGCAGAAAAAGCGGAGCCGCGGGTCGATACGAGGAGAGGGCAATGAAAACTTATCTGGCGGAAGTTCTAGGCACGTTTCTATTGGTGTTCATCGGCACGGCTTCGGTGGTGACGGGCGGCTTCGGCGGCGCGCTGCCGCTCGGCCAGGAAGGTATCGGTCTGGCGTTCGGCATCGGCCTGATAGCGGCCGCTTACGCGATCGGCCCGATTTCGGGCGCGCACCTCAATCCAGCGGTGACGCTCGGTGTGTTCCTCGCCGGGCGGATGCCGGCCAGGGACGTCATTCCCTACTGGATCGCGCAGATCATCGGCGCCATCATCGCGTCGCTGGCGCTGTGGATCATCGTCTCCGGACAGGTCGGCGGTCACACCGGCGGCTTCGGCGCCAATGGCTGGGATGTGACGAAATGGGGCGTCAGCTCGGCCTTCCTGTGGGAGCTGATCGGCACCTTCACCTTCGTCACGGTGATCCTCGGCGTCACCAACGCCAAGCACACCACGGCCTTCGCCGGCCTGGTCATCGGCCTGACGCTGGCCGGACTGCATTTCGCCATCATCCCGGTGACCGGCACATCGCTCAACCCGGCCCGCTCGATCGGCCCGGCGCTGTTTTCGGGAACTGCGGCGATCGGCCAGCTCTGGCTGTTCATCGTCGCGCCACTGATCGGCGGCGCCATTGCCGGCGTGGTTGCCAAGGCCGGTATCTTCGAGAAAGACTGACTTTCGAAGGCTTCATGGAAAAGGCGCGGGTCAAGGCCCGCGCCTTTTTGTTGCGTCGAGAATTCGTATGCCTGGATCAGGCCGCGAGGTCAAAACGGTCGGCGTTCATCACCTTGGTCCAGGCGGCGACGAAGTCCCTGACGAACTTCCGCCCGGCGTCGGCCGATCCGTAGACCTCGGCCAGCGCCCGCAGTTGCGCGTGCGAGCCGAAGATCAGGTCGGCGCGGGTGCCGGTCCACTTGACTGCCCTGGTCTTGCGGTCGCGCGCTTCGTAGACTTCATCGGAGCCGGCGGCCGGATCCCAGACTGTGTTCATGCTGAGCAGGTTGACGAAGAAATCGTTGGTCAACGTGCCCGGCCTGTCGGTGAATACCCCGTGCTTCGACTTGCCGGTATGGGCGCCGAGCACCCGCAACCCGCCGACGAGCACCGTCATCTCCGGCGCCGTCAAGGTCAGCAGCTGCGCCCGGTCGACCAGCATCGCTTCGACCGACATCGGCGGCTTGCCCCTGACATAATTGCGGAAGCCATCGACTTTCGGCTCGAGCGCTGCGAAGGACTGGACATCCGTCTGTTCCTGCGACACGTCCATGCGGCCTGGCGTGAAAGGCACCTGCACGTCATGGCCGCCGTCCTTGGCCGCCTTCTCGATCGCGGCGACGCCGCCGAGAACGATGAGGTCGGCAAGCGAGATCTTCTTGCCGCCGGACTGCGAGTTATTGAAGCCCTTCTGGATGCCTTCGAGTGTCTCGAGCACCTTGGCCAGCTGCGCCGGCTGGTTGACCTCCCAATCCTTCTGCGGCGCCAGGCGGATGCGGGCGCCGTTGGCGCCGCCGCGCTTGTCGGAGCCGCGGAAAGTCGAGGCCGAGGCCCAGGCGGTCGAGACCAGTTCGGAAACGGACAGGCCGGAGGCCAGGATCTTCGCCTTCAGCGAGGCGATGTCCTGCTCGCTGATCAGCTCGTGGTCGATTGCCGGTATCGGGTCCTGCCAGATCAGCTCTTCCTTCGGCACGAGCGGGCCGAGATAGCGGACGGCCGGACCCATGTCGCGATGCGTCAGCTTGAACCAGGCACGGGCGAAGGCATCGGCGAACTGATCAGGATTCTGATGGAAGCGCCGCGAGATCTTCTCGTAGGCCGGGTCGACGCGTAGCGCGAGGTCGGTGGTCAGCATCGCCGGCGCGCGGCGCTTCGAGGGATCGTGCGCGTC
This sequence comes from Mesorhizobium sp. M0184, assembly GCF_040322215.1. Classification (NCBI taxonomy): domain Bacteria; kingdom Pseudomonadati; phylum Pseudomonadota; class Alphaproteobacteria; order Hyphomicrobiales; family Phyllobacteriaceae; genus Mesorhizobium; species Mesorhizobium sp. M0184. Next base: position 18,853 of record NZ_JAMYSZ010000007.1, on the reverse strand, counting down.
CGGTACGGTGCCTGCACCGGCGCCGCCCTTCGGCGTCCACTGATGGGCGCCGGCCGGGCTCTTGGTCAGCTCCCATTCGTAGTTGAACAGATTGTCGAAGAAGTTGTTGCTCCATTTGGTCGGCGTCGTGGTCCAGGTCACCTCGAGGCCCGAGGTGATGGCGTCGCCGGCAATGCCGGTGGCATGCTTGCTCGACCAGCCGAGGCCCTGCGCCTCGATGCCGGCGCCTTCCGGCTCCGCCCCGACCAGCGATGCATCACCGGCGCCGTGGGTCTTGCCGAAGGTGTGACCGCCGGCGATGAGCGCCACGGTTTCCTCGTCGTTCATGGCCATGCGAGCGAAGGTCTCGCGAATGTCGCGCGCCGCAGCCACCGGATCGGGCGTGCCGTTCGGCCCTTCCGGGTTGACGTAGATCAGCCCCATCTGCACGGCGCCGAGATGGCCCTGAAGTTCGCGGTCGCCGGAATAGCGCTCGTCGGCGAGCCACTTGGTTTCCGATCCCCAGTCGACGTCCTGCTCCGGCTCCCAGACATCGGCGCGGCCGCCGGCAAAGCCGAAGGTCTTGAAGCCCATCGATTCCAGCGCGACGTTGCCGGTGAGGATCAACAGGTCGGCCCAGGAGATCTTCCTGCCGTATTTCTGCTTGACCGGCCACAGCAGCCGGCGCGCCTTGTCGAGATTGGCGTTGTCCGGCCAGCTGTTGAGTGGCGCGAAACGCTGCTGGCCGGCGCCGGCGCCGCCACGGCCGTCGCCGATGCGATAGGTACCGGCGCTGTGCCAGGCCATGCGGATGAAGAGCGGGCCGTAATGACCGAAATCGGCCGGCCACCAATCCTGCGAATCGGTCATCACCTGGTGCAGATCCCTGATCACCGCATCGAGATCGAGGCTCTTGAATTCCTTGGCGTAGTCGAAGTCCTCGTCCATCGGATCCGAGAGGCTGGACTGCTGGTGGAGGACGCCAAGGTCGAGTTGGTTCGGCCACCAGTCGCGGTTGGTCCTGCTGGCCGATCCATGTGGGACCGGGCATTTGCCGGCGCTGTTGTCGTCGGTTTTCGCGTCCATCTTTGCCTCCGATTTGTTGATTGTCCGGGATTTTGTTGATTTTCCGGGCAGGGCCAGCGGCCGCGCCATCCTGGAATGGTTCCAGACTAGCCCGCCCAGCCGATAAAGACAAATTGCCTTTGCTGTTTATTCTGATAGGTTTTCCTTATGATCGGTTTGACCGTCCGGCAGATGCATTATTTCGAGGCGCTGGCGCAGACGCTGCATTTCGGCCGTGCCGCAAAACTCGCCGGCGTCAGCCAGCCGGCGCTGTCTTCGCAGATCGCCGAGATGGAGCTGCGGCTGAATTGCCGTCTGTTCGAGCGCGGCGGCAAGGTGGTGCGGATGACCGACGAGGCCGTGGCCCTGCTGCCGCGCATCGAGCGCATTCTTGCCGACGTCCGCGACGTCGAGGCGACGGCCCGGCGCGGCCGCCCGGCGCTGGAAGGCCGCTTCCGGCTCGGCATCATCCCGACGGTGGCGCCCTATCTGCTGCCGCATGTGCTGCCGGAGCTGAAACGGCATTTCCCGGCCTTGCAGCTGGAACTGCGCGAAGCCGTGACCGCCTCGCTGGTCGACGACACCAGCTCGGGAAAGCTCGACGCCTTCGTCGCGGCACTGCCTCTCGATTACCCGGGCCTGGTCACCGAAGAACTTTTCTCCGACCGGTTCTTCCTGGCCGTGCCGGCCGGCGATCCCGCCTTCGCCTCGCCGCCGGTGCCACCGGAGAGCCCGGCACTGGAGCGGCTGATGCTGCTGGAGGAAGGCCATTGCCTGCGCGAACAGGCGCTCGCCGTCTGCGGCAACGTGCGGCCGGTGGCGATGGCAAGCTATGGCGCGACCAGCCTGACGACGCTCTTACAGATGGTGGCGCATGGGCTTGGCGTCACGCTCATCCCCGAGATGGCGGCCGGGCCAGCCAGCACTATCCCCGATTTGAAGATCGTGCCGTTCCAGGAGCCGATGCCGCAACGCACGATCTGCCTGGCATGGCGGCGCAACAAGGTTCGCCACGACGAATGCGTCGAACTGGCGAAGATCATTCGCGGGCTGGACGCGGCGGTGCTGGCGGCGTGAGCGGCCGAGGTTGGTCAAGGATCCGGTTTTAGCCCCGAAGCCAACCCGCAAGAAAAGAACGGCTTCAATCCTTTTCCCAGGCTGCGAGCAACGGGCCGTTGCTTCCATAGACAGGGTCCTTGCGCGGACGGCCGACCCTGGGGATCGTGACGACTGCCTTGGCATGGTCGGCGGCGGTCGTACACAGGTCATAGGTGCCGGATGGAGGATAGGCGCCGACAACCAGAAAATCGTCGGATGCGGAAAGACGCTGGTGCCCGGTGCCGGCCGGAAGCACCGCGACGTCGCCGGCCTTCAGCGACAGCGTTCGTCCCTTGCTGCCGCCAAAGCGGACTTTGGCCGTGCCGCGCGCAACGCCCAGCGCCTCGTGGATGCGCGAATGGTAGTGGACGTAGTCGTAGATGCCGTTGCGCCAGCTATCGCCCCAGCCATTGGCTTCGAAAAGCGCCTCCATGACGGCCGCCGGATCGAATTCCTCGGGCAGCGTCACGGCGCCGCGATAGACGACAAGCGGCCAGAACGGATGGTTGGGCACAAGGCCATCATCCCTGAACCGAAATTCATTCGCTTTGCGCGGCCGGAGAAGATCGGCGACCTCTCGCCGGCCCGGTCTGGCGGCACCGGTGACCTGCTCGACGGCTTTCTTCGTGGTTTGCAGAATGCTCATGATGCGGCCTTGGATTGGTGGTGGCTTCATGCCGACTTAACCGGCTGCACGGCGCTCGGTTCCGCTGAGGGTAGAGATCTGCGATCTGTGCGGTCGGCATTTGACGTCCGGGCACATGGAAGCCGCCCAAGTTTCAAGGCTTGAACACCGCAAGCATGTGAAGATCCAATCGGTCCCGCCGCTGTGTCGTCCCATGGCACGGATGAGACGATACACTGTTTACCACAGCGCTCGCGACAACTCGCGAAACGGGCGACCCGCAGAGGCTTTTTTCGTGTTATGATGCACCTGCAACGCGCCTAATCTCGACCTCGGCAATATGACAAAGGTCGAAAGTAATTTTTGCCCTGGCGTCGCCCAGCACGGACTCAACCCCCGATGGCTGGGTGTGCTTACCCGGGCGAGGAGGTTGTCCATGTCCACGAGTAATGTCGAACGCCCGCTGCAGCCGGGCGACCGGGCGCCGAATATTATTCTCGATGCGATCTCCCGCGAAGGCAAAATCGCGCTCACTGATTTTCGAGGTCGTAGCCCATTGTTGATCGGCTTGTTTCGAGGCCTGCACTGTGCGTTCTGCCGGCGCAATGTCGCGGCAATGGCGCAACTCAAGCCGGCTCTGGCTGAGAAAGGCGTCGAATGCCTGGCGGTCGTCAATACGCCGGTAGAGCGGGCACGGCTCTATTTCCGTTACCATCCGACACCCGATCTTCTCGCCGCGTCCGACCCGGAGCGGGCCTCGCACCGTGCTTTCGGCTTGCGCGAGATCGGGATGGACACGGTCATGGGGATCCGTATCGATCTCCCGGGTGAGTTGCCCGAGCCTATGGACCCCATCGCAATAAACGAGTTGCTCAACAAGAAGGAGGGGTATGAGATTACGGAAGCCGATCAGCAGATGATGGCTTCCGCTAAGGAGCTGCTGGTTGGTCAGTTTCTCATCGACCGAGGGGGCATTGTACGCTGGAGCTTCACTGAAGTTCTGGAGGCTGGCCTCAATACCCCCAAGGCGCCGAATCCGGAGGAATTGATGTCAGCGGCTTCCCAAGTTGCACATTGATGGGCTGCGGAAATAGGCGGCTGACACTCGCTCGACGACCGCGCCCTTCCCGCTCACTACCGGGGAAAGGCCGTCCTGGGTCAAAACCTGAAGATCGTGGATGACCGCTTCGCGCCCGATCTCGGCCGTAGAGATCAGCTTCTCCGCGTCCTGAAAGCAGACATCGCAAGCGAGGACTCCGGAGGTCGCGGTTGCGCCCTCAAGCCCCGCCCGGTCGACCAGATAGAAGATCGCATTGGCCTCGCCGCCCGGCATCGTCTCGCTGAACTGGATGCGGCTGTTAGGCTGGATCAGACCGAGCAGGGTCTCCGCCGCACCTCGACGCCGAGATCGCGCAGATCGTGGCCGTTGCCGCGCCGCGCCGATTTTCTGGAGTGATAAGCCGCGCCCGACGCGGCGAATTCGTAACCCTACTCGGCGGCCGTCTCCGATGGCGCCTCTGCCGGCCCCGAAGGCTCGGCCTCGGCACGGGGCTTGCGCCGTGAAAACAGCGACCTGAGCGTGACGTAGAACACCGGCGTCAGGAACAGGCCGACGAAGGTGACGCCGAGCATGCCGGAGAATACCGCGGTGCCGAGCGACTGGCGCATTTCTGCGCCCGGGCCCGTTGCGATCATCAGCGGCACGACGCCGAGGATGAACGAGAAGGCGGTCATCAGGATCGGCCGCAGCCTGAGCCGGCAGGCCTCGACGGCAGCCTCGGCGGCCGACAGGCCGCGTTCCTGCGCCTGCCGCGCGAATTCGACGATCAGGATCGCGTTCTTGGCGGCAAGCCCGATTAGCACGATGAGGCCGATCTGCACGAGGATGTTGTTGTCCAGCCCTCGGAGCGACACGCCGAGCAACGCCGCGAGCACGCCGAGCGGCACCACCAGCACAATGGCGAACGGCAGCACCCAGCTTTCATATTGCGCCGCCAGCGCCAGGAACACGAACAGCACCGACAGTCCGAAGATATAGACAGCGGCATTGCCGGTGTTGCGCTCCTGATAGGCGAGCTCGGTCCATTCATAGGACGTACCGGCCGGCAGCGTCTTTGCCGTGATCCCTTCCATCAATGCCAGCGCGTCGCCCGTGGAAACGCCGGGCGCGGCGTTGCCCTGCAGCGGCACCGAGACGTACATGTTGTAGCGCTGGACCAGCGCCGGGCCGGTGACGTCGCGGATCTCGACCAACGTGCCGAGCGGAACCAGCGCGCCGGTCGCCGAGCGCACCTTCAGTTTCAAGATGTCGGCGCGATCGAGACGGAACGCCTGGTCGGCCTGCGCCCGCACCTGGTAGACGCGCCCGAAAGCGTTGAAGTCGTTGACGTAGGCGGTGCCCAAATTGATCGACAGCGCCTCGAAGATGTTGGGGATCGGCACGTTCAGGATGCGCGCCTTGTCGCGATCGATCGCCAGGAAGAATTGCGGGCTCGACGCGGAGAACGTGGTGAACACGCCCGTCAGCCCCGGCGTCTTGTTGGCCTTGCCGGCGATTTCGTTGGCAAGCGCCAGGATCTGCCGCATGTCGGCGCTGTTGCGCTCCTGGATCTGCAGCTTGAAGCCGCCGGCATTGCCGACGCCGCGGATCGGCGGCGGCGGCAGTGCGATAATGAAGGCTTCCTTGATGCTTTGCAGGCTGCCGAACAGATTGCCGATGACCTGGGTCGCCGACTGGCCGGCTTTCAGTCGCTCGTCAAACGGCTTGAACCTGGCGAAGATCACGCCCGCGTTGCTGGCGTTGGTGAAGGTCGCGCCGGAGAAGCCGGCGAAGGCGACTGCGTAGTCGACGCCTGGCGTTTTCTGGATGATCTGCGACGCCTGCTGGATGACCGCATCGGTCCTCGACAGCGAAGCGCCGTCCGGCAACTGGATGACGACGATCGCATAGCCCTGGTCAAGCGACGGAATGAAACCGCGCGGCACCGACTGCACCATGTAGACCGTGGCGTAGATGAGGGCCGCGAAAACGGCCAGCATGGCGGCGATCGTTATCCACGAGCCGACCAGCACGCGGATGATGCTCGAATACCAATGGGCGACCCTGTCGAAGCCGCGATTGAAGCCGTCGGCGAGCGCCCGTCCGAACCGCGCCAGGAAAAAGCGCGGCGGCGCCGCCGCGGCGTGATGCGGCTTGAACAGCAGTGCGGCCAGCGCCGGCGAAAGCGTCAGCGAATTGAATGCCGAGATCGCCGTCGACACCGCGATGGTGATCGCAAACTGCAGATAGAACTGCCCAGAAATGCCGGGGATGAAGGCTGTCGGTACGAACACGGCTATCAGCACCAGCGAGATCGCGATGACGGCCGTTCCGACTTCGTCCATGGTCAGGTGCGACGCCGGATTGGGCGCCAGCCCTCTGGCGATATTGCGCTCGACGTTTTCGACCACGACGATCGCATCGTCGACGACGATGCCGATCGCCAGAACGAGGCCGAACAGCGTCAGCATGTTGAGCGAGAAGCCGGCGGCGTAAAGCACCGCCAGCGTGCCGATCAGCGACACGGGGATCGCCACGATCGGCACGATCGCCATGCGCCACGATTGCAGGAAGACGATGATGACGATGATGACCAGCAGCATCGCCTCGAGAATCGTCTTGTAGACCTCCTGGATCGACTCGGCGACGAACTCAGTCGGATTGTAGACGATGTCGTAGCTCAACCCCTTCGGGAAGTCGCGGGAAAGCTCCTTCATCTTGTCCTGGATCTCCGCGGCTGCGGCGAGCGCATTGGTGCCCGGCCGCTGGAAGATGGCGAGCGCCACCGCCGGTTTGCCGTTGAGATAGGAGTTGGTGACGTAATCCTTGGCGCCGAGCTCGATGCGCGCCACGTCCTGCAGCGAGATCAGGCGGCCGTCGTCGGTCGATTTGACGATCACGTATCGGAAGTCGCGTGCGTCGTTGAAGCGGCCTTGCGTGGTGACCGTGTACTGGAACGCCGTGCCGGTGCTGGTCGGCGGCGCGCCGATCGAGCCGCCCGACACCTGGACGTTCTGGTCGCGCAGCGCCTGCACCACATCGCCCGAGGTCATCCCCAGGGCGGACAGTTTTTCCGGATCGAGCCAGATGCGCAGCGAATATTCGCGTTCGCCGAAGATGATGAGGTCGCCGACGCCGTCTAGTCTGAGCAGTATGTCGCGCACCCGCGAGCGGGCGTAGTTCGAGACGTAGAGCTGGTCGTACGTATTGTCGGGCGACAGCATGTGCACGACCATCATCAGGTCGGGCGAGCTCTTGGTGGTGGTGATGCCGAGGCGGCGGACTTCTTCGGGCAGGCGCGGCTCGGCGACCGACACGCGGTTCTGCACCAGCACCTGAGCCTGGTCGAGATCGGTGCCCAGCTTGAAGGTGATGGTCAGCGCCATCGCCCCGTCGCCCGACGAATAGGACGACATGTAGAGCATGCCCTCGACGCCGTTGATCTCCTGCTCGATCGGCGTTGCCACCGTCGCTGCGACCGTCTCGGCGTCGGCGCCCGGATACTGCGCGCGAACGACGATGGTCGGCGGCGCGATCTCGGGATATTGCGCGACCGGCAGCTGGGTATAAGCAATCCCGCCGAGGATCAGCAGGACGATCGAAACGACCGATGCGAAGATCGGACGGTCGACGAAGAAATGTGCGAACCTCATTGCTGCAACTCGGCGGTCTCGGCCTTGGGCGGCAACGTCACCATCTCGACCTTCACCTTGGTGCCGGGCCTGGCGTGCATCAGCCCTTTGACGATGATTGTCTCGTCGCCGGTCAGGCCCTGGCGGATGACCCGGTAGCCGTCGAGAAGCGGGCCGGTGCGCACGGGCTTCGCCGACACCATCCCGGCCTCATCCACCAGGAACACGATGCGGCGATCCTGATCGGCGCCGATCGCCTCGTCGGGCACCAGCACGCCGCTATGCGGCAGCGACCCCGGCACGTTGATGCGCCCGAACATGCCCGGCTGGAGAATGCCATCGGCGTTGGGAAACCTTGCACGCACCCGCATGGTGCCGGTCGCGTTGTCGATCCGGTTCTCGGCAAAATCGAGCTTGCCTTTGAATACCGCCTCCGCGCGGTCGGCGACGCGAACCACCACCTCGAGTCCGCCGGCGCCTTGCTGCATGCTGCCGCCGCGCTCCTTCGCGTCGCGGGCATAGCTGAAATACAGGCGCTCATCGACGTCGAAATAGAAGTCGATCGGATCGCGCGTAACGATGGTCGTCAGCAAGGTGGAATCCGGCTGCACGAGGTTGCCGACCGACACCAGCCGGCGGTCGATGCGGCCGGACAAGGGCGCCTTGATCTCGGTGAATTCCATGTTCAGGCTGGCCGTCGTCAGCGCAGCCGTCGCGCCCTGCATCTGCGCCTGCGCCGAAAGGTATTCCCGCCGGCGGTCGTCGACCGTCGCGGTTGAGATATTGCCGGTCTTGGCGAGTTCGTCGGCGCGATCCAGCTGCATCTTGGAGAATTCGAGCAGACTCTTGGCGACGTCCACTTGCGACTTGGCGGCATCATAAGCCGCCTGGTACGGACGCTCGTCGATGGTGAAGAGCAGGTCGCCCTTGTTGACCAGTGCGCCGTCCTGGAAGCTGACCTTGTCCAGATAGCCGCTGACGCGCGAACGGATGGCGACCTGGTCGACGGCTTCGAAGCGCCCGACGAACTCGTCGTCTTCGACGATTTCACGGACCACCGGCTTGGCCGCTGTCACCACGGGTAGCTGCTGGTCCTGCGCAAACGCAGTGCTGCTGAAAGCCATGCCGAGCAGGAATGCCGCCGACACGGCGGCGCGGGGAAGCCAGCCGGCCGATCGACAGGGTCGCCCGCCCGCGTCGCGATGCAATTGCCCATTCTCTGGGGTGTCCATTTGCGTCCTCGCTCGCTGGACCCGGAGGTCGGTTGATCCGCTTCTACGCTCAGGCTTTTGGTCGAGATCAGAGCACTGCAGTGTTGTGCATGGCAACATGATCATTTTCCATGTGGGCTGAAATGTCCACCCTGTGGCTGCCCCGCCACCCGCCACTGGCAACGCAGATCCACCGGGCGGTCCGGGACGCCATTGAGACGGGACGGCTAGACTAGAGTGGATTGGCCTTGGCTGACACGGTCCCCCGTCGATGGCTCCTGCAGCTTCCGGCCCAAGTCAGTCCGGCGACCAGCCCACCGGCGTCTATCCGCGGTTTAAGGTTTTGGCGCCTCCTTGAAGGCGCCTTCCTTATGAAATGCCGGTGGGTTATATCGAAAATTCGGTTATCGGGCAGGTTATAGAACAGCTCGAATCTCTCGGTCATCTCCCTGACCAAGGTCTTGGCCGTTTCAATCCAGCGATGGCTCCGGCAAGGCTTGCCGAATCGAAGCTTATTCCAGTCGGCAACAAAAAGCCCGCCGGCCGAAGCCAGCGGACTCTGATCTCGACCTGCTTGAAAAGCAGTCGCGCTTTTATACCGTGCAGGAGCAGCCCGTACCCGAGCGCAGGCGGGACGCCTACTTTTTCTTTTCGGGGGTCGCAGGCTTTTTCTTTAACTCAGATTCGATCGCTTTTTGGTAAGCACGCGACGCTAGGCCGACACTCTGCCTTGTGACTTCCGCAATGGCACGCTTCTGTTCAACCAACGAGGATGCAAACCGACCACCCACGTCAATCAGTCGCCGCTGCTGCGTGTTCATCCACCATCCCTCCGTTGCTTCCCACGCCATATTCCGCGAAATAGCTATTTACAAAGCGCAGATTCCGATCTGGTTTGAAATAGTGCTTCCGCTTAATCCATACAAATCCATCACCTTTCGAAATCACGGCAACGTCTATTGCGCCGCCAACCGTCTCCAACTCACGCGAAACGCGCCGTTGCAGCGAGGTCAAGCTGACCAGCGATTCGGCCAAGTTCGCGAGTTCGTCTTTTGGCAAGCTCATGGCCATATCAACAATAGGCGACACAAAACGTTCCCGACGAATGCGCTGGTGAGACTCCCAAAACTTGTCGACAGCAGCTCCAGTGGCAGTGGTGAACGCATCTCGTTTGCTGTCGACATCATCTTGAGAGTGCCCCAACGCCAAGGCTGTGTCCACAGCGTTGGTGTACAGTAGCCCTTTGATGCTTTCGTGAAGCTGGACAGCGTATTCCGGATCAATTCCCTGCATGAAACGATCAACCATGTCGGTTTGTGCGAACGGCATGACTCCGCCGCGATTTTCTCTGGTCGCATCAAAATTATCAGTTTCGAAAGACTTGATCCGCTTGCACAAGATTCCGTCAATTCGGAACGCTTGAAGAGAAGGCAGCAGTTCCTTTTCCCCAAACCCTGCAATCACCAAGCCAGATGCGCCTGGAGACGGATATGCCTTCCGAATCACGAGGGCGGCAAAAGATCTCAGGTCCTCGAGAATGTCTCCAAGTTGGCTCAAAAAGCCACGCTTCAGGATAATGTCCAACTTTGGGGAAAGCCTCTCGTGTAAATTGCTCCATTCCTCGTCGGTGAGGAAATTGTCCATCAACGAGAGCTCCTCGACAGCGGCTTTGATCTCCGCAATGTAGTTTGCCTTGAACTGATCGGGGCCTTCAGAGGCACGAGCGCAGCTCTCCCAATAATTTTGTAGCCAAGCTTCGACGATAGATAGAGCTGCAACGTCTTCGTCGTCATCGGTGAAAGGAAAGAACGTCAGAAGAAATCTGAAAAGGTCGTCGGCCCAGAGAAAAATTGTATCAAATTTTTTTCGAGGGTCTCGTCGACGATATTCTTTTAAGATTGTTTCCCACGGGAAACGCATGAATTCCGCGTTTCCGTATATCATGGCGCCCACGGGTTCGGTCTTCGAGATGGAGAAAAGCTTGTCCACCGTGTCGTAGGTTTTTTGTTTGCCGCCCTTAGACAGGGTAACCTTGCTATCTGCCGCGAGTGCAACGGCAGTCTTGTTAATCACAGCGATTTCGGCAGTCATTCAATTTTCCTCCCATTCCCTTGGGGAGGAGAGCAGAAAATGACGTTACTTGCAAAGTGTCCTTCTCGATAAGTCGTTCGCAGTGTTGCGGTCCTTGCCCAAGGACAGGCCAGACCGGCACGTCCGAAGGCTGGCGATCAGTTTTTTGCGGCGCGCTTGTCATCGCCACCGGGCCTCGACCTTCCGGGGACTCGACCAGAGCCAAGCCCTTTCAGCCCGGGACCACTTGCCCAGCAACAGTTCCCGATTTCATTTAGTCGCCCGTTCGGGTCATCGAGCTGACGAGATCGGGAGCGTTAAAAGAGTCGGATGCGGACGGCTGCTTTCCAAGCTGCGTTGCCAAAATTGGAGCGCCCGCCCCTCAAGCCGTCTTTGCCGTCACCACCTTTCGACCATCGCCTCATCGGGAACTTCTGCGGATTGCCTACTTCGCAACTCAGTGCGGAAACGCGTGGCTGCTCGGTCGAGAACAGTCGTCAGTATCTGCCTGCCCCCATGCACCCCTCACGGCACAAATATCAAAAACACCCAAGTAAAAAACACCACCAGATGGACCAAGCCGGTCAAGAACGTCGTCCTTTCCGTGCTGAAACTCACATTGCAGATGAAAAGCGCCAGGACCAAAAGCACCGTGTCGGTCGCCGGCAGCCCCAGGGTCAGGCCTCTTCCGGTCAGCAGGCTGGCGGCGGCTATGCCCGGTATTGTCAGGCCGATTGTGGCACAGGCCGAACCCATGGCGACGTTCAGGCCGCGCTGCAGCTCGTTGTTGAGTGCGGCGCGAACCGCCGAAATGGCCTCCGGCATCAGAACCAAGCCCGCGATCATCGCGCCGACAATGGCGTCGGCCTGCGGCACCTGGTAGGCGACGAGCGCATCTTCGACGCTGGCGGCGACCTGTTCGGCCAGCATGACGATGCCGATCAGCCCGATCAGCAGGAGCACAGCGCCGGCCGCGACGCTTTCGTGAGCGTCGGTTCGCACCGCGGCGCCATGTGCTTGCCCGTCGATGAAATCGTCGCGGTGGCGGACAGTCTGCGCGAACAGAAAACCGGCATAGAGCAGCACCGAAAGTACGCTGACGAAGCCAAGTTGGGCCGCCGAAAACGTGCCGGGATCGGTGGTTCGCGTGTAGGTCGGCAGAATAAGCGTCATGACGCTCAGCGCGACCAGAACCGCCAGATAGGCGCTGGTCCCTTGGCGGACGATTGCCTGCTTGCGATGGCGCCAGCCGCCAAACGTCAGGCACATGCCGACAACACCGGTGGACGTGATCATCACCGTCGAGAACACGGATTCGCGGGCAAGCGTCGGGTTGTTCGCGCCGTGCAGCATGATGGAAACGATGATCGACACTTCGATTGCCGTCACCGCGATGGTCAGCACCAACGTGCCGTACGGCTCGCCCACCCGCCTGGCCACCGCCTCGGCGTGGTCGAGCACCACGAAAATGGTGATGAACATGATCGCGCTCGACAGCGCGCCGATAAATATCCTGGTGCCCAGCGACCCTTCGTCCACCGACACCCCGCTGGCCCTGACCGCGACAGCCATCGCCAGAGCGGCTAACGGCATGCCGTAGGAAACCGCCGATCTTGCGAAACCACTCACCTTCTTGCCTTCCCGCAAATCCCGTGGAAGGGCGATTTGCAACCACTGTTGCGCACCGCGACCATCCAGAGAAATCGCATATGACAGGTCATGACGCCATCGCAGCGTACCCCACCCCCTAGCGCCTCCCCACAAGGGAAGGACAATCGCACTCGCAGGAAGCTCGCGCGCTAGCCGGGCGTGTTGGCCTTGACGACCTTCTTGCATTCGGGCGTCAGCTCGCTCATGTGACCGGCCAGGCATTTGACGACGCGGCCACCGCCCGGCAACACGCCCTTGCACAATCTTTGGTAATCCGCTTGGCAGGCCTCACGCTCGGCCGCCGTCTGCGCCAGCACCGCGGTGGCTGCCAGCTGAGTTGCCAGGAAAAGCACGCCTAACCCAATCCGCATGGAACACCCCTCAAATATGTTGCCCAAACAACGCCTCCGTCACGCGTAGATACAAACGGAAGCCTTTTCACGCCGTCTTCTGCGTCACCAATCCCAGCTCGTCGACCATCGCCTGGCGCATCAGGAATTTCTGCGGCTTGCCGGTCACGGTCATCGGCAATTCGGTGCGGAAGCGGATGTAGCGCGGGATCTTGAAATGGGCGATCTGGCCGGCGCAGAAGGCCTTGATCTCCTGCTCCGTGGTGATCTGGCCGGGCTTCAGCACGATCCAGGCGCACAGCTCCTCGCCGTATTTCGGGTCGGGAATGCCGAACACCTGCACCTCCTTGACCTTGGGGTGGCGATAGAGGAACTCCTCGACCTCGCGCGGATAGACGTTCTCGCCGCCGCGGATGACCATGTCCTTGACCCGGCCGACGATGTTGCAATAGCCCTCGGCATCGATGGTGGCGAGGTCGCCGGTGTGCATCCAGCCGTCGGCGTCGATGGCCTCGCGGGTCTTCTGCTCATCGTCCCAATAGCCCTTCATCACGGAATAACCGCGCGTGCAGAGCTCGCCCGGCGCGCCGACGGCGACGGTGGCACCTTCGGCGTCGATGGCCTTGACCTCGACATGCGGATGGACGCGGCCGACGGTCGAGACGCGCTTTTCCAGGGGATCGTCGACGCTGCTCTGGAACGAGACCGGGCTGGTCTCGGTCATGCCGTAGGCGATGGTCACCTCAGCCATATGCATCAGCGACACCACTTTCTTCATCACCTCGATCGGGCATGGCGAGCCGGCCATGATGCCGGTGCGCAGGCTGGTGAGATCGAAGGAGGCGAACTCCGGATGGTCGAGCAGGCCGACGAACATGGTCGGCACGCCGTAAAGCGCGGTGCAGCTTTCCGTCGCCACCGCCTTCAACGTGGCGCCGGCATCAAAACCCTCGCTCGGGAAAACCATGGTCGCGCCCTTGGTGACGCAGCCCATCGTGCCCATCGACATGCCGAAGCAATGATAGAGCGGCACCGGGATGCACAGCAGGTCGTCGACGGTGAGCCGGATCGCCGAGGTGACGAAATTGCCGTTGTTGACGATGTTGTTGTGGGTCAGCGTCGCGCCCTTGGGCGCGCCAGTCGTGCCGCTGGTGAACTGGATGTTGATGGCGTCGTCCGGTTTCAGCCCCGCGGAAATCCGGTCGAGCTTGTCATGCTCGTCGCGCCCGGCCATCGCCAGCACGTCGGCGAAATTGAACATGCCCGGCGAATTCTCCTCGTCCATGCGGATGACGGTCTTCAGCGTCGGCAGCTTGTTGGCGTCGAGCTTGCCGGGGGTGGCGTTGGCGATCTCCGGCGCCAGCGTCTCGATCATGCCGAGATAGTCGGAACTCTTGAATGTGGCGGCGGTGACCAGCGCCTTGCAGCCGACCTTGTTCAAGGCATATTCCAGCTCGACCAGCCGGTAGGCCGGGTTGATGTTGACCAGGACCAGGCCGATACGGGCGGTGGCGAATTGCGTCACCAGCCATTCCCAGCGGTTCGGCGACCAGATGCCGACGCGATCGCCTTTCCCGAGGCCGAGCGCCAGGAAACCGGCGGCCAGCGCATCGACCGTCTCCGACAGTTCCTCCCAGGTAAAGCGCTTGTCCTGCTCGACGAAGACGGCGGCATCGAGCGTGCCGTATTTGCCGACCGTATCGGCAAACAGCGCCGGGATCGTCAGGTTGAGCAGCGGCACGCTGCGCTCGCCCGAGACATGCGCCGTGCCGTCGACCGGCGCAATGAACGAACCGCCATCGCGCTTGGAGCGCAAATTGCTGGCATTCTTCAACTCGTCGAGATTGATCGGCATCGCCGTGTCCTCCGCAGACAGAACGAGCCTATCAGCCCGGCGGGGTGGTGGAAATCCCGCCGATGGCAGGGCTGGGGTTCGAACGTGAGGGATGGCGCCGAAAATAAAAAACCCGCCTCGGCGGGCGGGTCTTCGGGGCCAATTGGCACCATAGCGGGATTAGTGGCATAGCTGCCGGCACAAAGCAAGAACAAAATTGCTGTACGTCAAGAAAATCGCTTCAGGTCGGTGCCAGCGGCCAAGCTGCCAATCTCCCTCCTTGAGGGGGAGATGGCCGGCAGGCCAGAGGGGGTCGTCTCGCGTGGAGCACCTGCCTGTTCTGTCCGTTAGGAGAGTCGCGTCAAGACGTACCGACCCCCTCTGTCGCCTTCGGCGACATCTCCCCCTCAAGGGGGGAGATTGGCGACGTCAGCCTGAATTCACCGATGCCATCCTGGCCGCAATATCGCGCAAAGTCGCCTCGTCGGCCGCCGAACGCATCTTCCTCGACGCGACGAGGCAGGCCTGCGAGCGCAGGATGACGCCGTCGGCCAGCACCTTGAGATGGTTGGCGCGCAGCGTCGAACCTGAGGTGGTGATGTCGACGACGATATCGGCCAACCCGGCCGCCGGCGCGCCTTCGGTGGCGCCCAGGCTTTCGACGATGCGGTAGACCTGGATGCCGTGCTTTTGCGAAAAGAACTGCTGGGTCAGCCGCCAGTATTTGGTGGCGATCCTGAGCCGCCGGCCGTGGCGCTGGCGGAAGTCGGCGGCGACGTCGTCGAGGTCGGCCATGGTGTCGACATCGAGCCAGATGTCGGGCACGGCGACGACGACATCGGCATTGCCGAAACCGAGGCGGGCGATGATTTCGGCGCGCGCCTCGCAATCGGCGAGGTTTTCGCGCAAAAGGTCCTCGCCCGTGATGCCGAGATCGACCGACCCCTGGCCGATTTCGCCTGATATCTCCGAGGCAGACAGGAATGCCACCTCGACGCCGTCAAGGCCGTCGATGCGGGCGCGATATTTGCGCTCGTCGCCGGGCAGGCTGACGGCAAGCCCGGCCTTGGCCAGCACCTCCAGCGCCTGCTCCTTGAGCCGGCCTTTCGACGGGATCGCCAGCGTGATCATCGCGCCGTCTCCCGCAGCGCCTCGATGCGGTCGAGCCAGACGGAAAAACCGACGCCGGGGATCGGCGTTTTGGCGCCGAGCAGCGTCAGCAGCCGGTCGTAGCGGCCACCACCGGCGAGCGGCCGGTCGCCATCCTGCGCCGCGATCTCGAAGACCAGGCCGGTGTAGTAATCGAGCGGCCGGCCGAAGGCGGCGTCGTAGCTGATTTCAGACATCGGCAGGCCGAGGCTTTCTATGGCCGCGGCGCGGGCTGCGAAATTCTCCAGCGCAGCCCCCAGTGAAAGCCCGGCATCGGCGGCAAAACGTTCGAGCGCTCCGGCGGCGCTGTCGAGCGGCACGTCGATCGCCAGGAACCCCTTCAGTGCCGCAAACGCCTCGTTCGACAGCCGCACGCTGCGCAGTTCGGCTTTCTCGATCAGGCGCCGCGCAATCTCGGACGGCGAACGCCCGGCCGTTGCCGACAGGCCGGCCTGTTCCATGCCACCGGCGACATGCGCCGAAAGACCGTCAAGATCGCCGTCGAGGACAAGGGCGGCGACCGGGCCGGCAAGCTGGCTGTTGCGCGGCGGATTGGCCAGATCGGCAAGCGCGGCCTCAAGCATCGGCGCCGAGCCGAAGGCGCGCGCCAGCCGCATGCGCCAGCCGCGCGGCAGGCCAAGCGCTGCCAGCACCGCTTCGAAGATGGTCTGGTCGCCGAGCGTCACCGCCAGTTCCCGGCCGGGCAGCACCAGCGACAGCAGCGCATGCGCATCGGCCAGCGAACGCGCGTCGGCGGCGGCCGTGTCGCGGTCGCCGAGATCCTCGATGCCGGCCTGGAAGAACTCGTTGCCGCCCTCGCGGCGCTGGCGAAACACCTCGCCGAGATAGGAATAGCGGCGCGGCGTGCCGGCCTGGCTGGCAATGTGGTCGAGGCAGACCGGAATGGTGAATTCCGGCCGCAGACAAAGCGTCTGCCCGGTCTCGCTCTCGGTGAGAAAGATGCGGCGGCGCAAATCCTCGCCGGCCATGTCGAGGAACGGATCGGCCGGCTGCAGCACAGCGACCTCGACCGCGTGCGTATTGCGCGCGGCGAAGAGCCTGGTGATGTCGGATGCGATGGTGGGGCGCGGGGTCATGGGAATGTGGAGCGCGAGGCACCCCCCTCTGGCCTGCCGGCCATCTCCCCCTCAAGGGGGGAGATCGGCAGCTTCAGCCTCGGCGTCTTCTCTCCAACGCTTGAGTTTGGCGAAAGCAGGCGCGATATCCAATCTCCCCCCTTGAGGGGGAGATGGCCGGCAGGCCAGAGGGGGGTGCTCACGCGCCACCCTTCGCTCGGTCGGCCGCCTGCGCCGCCAGTATCTTTCTCACCTCGGCAACCAGCTCACTCTCCGCCACGGTCACCTGCGCCGGTCGTGCGGCGCGCCATTCGGCGTTGTCGGCGATCTCGGCCGACATCTTCGCGCCTTCGATCAGGTCCTTGATCTGCACCTCGCCCTTGGCGCGCTCGTCGCCGCCCTGGATGACGGCGACCGGGCTGCCGCGGCGGTCGGCATATTTCAGCTGCGCCTTCATGCCGGCGCCGCCGAGATACATTTCCGAGCGGATGCCGGCGGCGCGCAGCTCGGCCACCATCTTCTGGTAGCGGCCGAGGCTTTCCGTATCCTTGTCCATGGTCAGCACGACGACCGGCGCGATGACATCGGAAGTATCGAGCTTGCCGAGGTTCTTCAGCGCCGTCATCAGGCGCGAGACGCCGATCGAAAAACCGGTCGCCGGCACCGGCTCGCCACGAAAGCGCGAGACGAGGCCGTCATAACGTCCGCCGCCGCCAACCGAACCGAAGCGCACGATCTGGCCGTCCTCGTTGGGGATCTCGGCCAGCAGCTCGGCCTCGTAGACCGGGCCGGTGTAATATTCGAGGCCACGCACGACGGAGGGGTCGATGCGGATGCGATCCTCACCGTAGCCGCTTTGCGCGACCATGGTTCTTATCTGCTCCAGCTCTGCAAGACCCTCAACAAACGAGGCATTCGTTATGCCGAGATGTTCGAGTTTCCTTTCCTCGACAAGATTGCTGAGCCCTGGGGTGATAGATCCCAGTGTCTGGACAATTTGTTCGGGATCATGCTGCGCCATGACCGTGAAATAGCTGATCACAACATCGATTTGCGCGTTACCCAGCCCGGCGCCCTTGGTAAAATCACCGCTCTCGTCCTTGCGCCCGGCGCCCAAAAGCAGGCGCACGCCCCCGACGCCCAGCTTGTCCAGCTTGTCGATCGCCCGCAGCACCTGCAGCCGGCGGCCAGCGTTCTCGTCGCCGCCGAGGCCGATCGCCTCGAGCACACCGTCGAGCACCTTGCGATTGTTGACGCGGACGACGTAGTCGCCGCGCTTGATGCCGAGCGCCTCCATCACATCGGCCATCATCATCGCCATCTCGGCATCGGCCGCGACACCCGGCGTGCCTACCGTGTCGGCGTCGAACTGCATGAACTGGCGGAAGCGGCCGGGACCGGGCTTCTCGTTGCGGAACACCCAGCCGGAGCGATAGCTGCGATAGGGTTTCGGCAGGCGCTCGAAATTCTCGGCGACAAAGCGCGCCATCGGCGCGGTCAGGTCGTAGCGCAGCGACAGCCACTGGTCGTCATCGTCCTGGAACGAGAACACGCCCTCGTTCGGCCGGTCCTGGTCGGGCAGGAATTTGCCGAGCGCATCGGTGTATTCGATCAGCGGCTGGTCGACCGGCTCGAAACCGTAAAGCTCAAAGACCGAGCGGATCGTCGCCATCATCTTCTCGACGGCGCGCAGATCGTCGGCGCCGCGGTCGACAAAGCCGCGCGGCAGGCGCGCTTTCATCTTTTCGGATTTGTCGGCCATGGGATGGGTACTTTGCTATGTAAACGGTGACTTATTTCGGGTCGGCGTGTCCTACCGATGCAGCCCGGAGAAGGCAAGGGTTTGCGGCTCTCCTTCTCCCCTTGTGGGAGAAGGTGGCCGAGCGAAGCTCGGTCGGATGAGGGGTGTTCCAGATTGGCTATGACGGCACTCCGTCCAACACCCCTCATCCGGCTCGGCGCTGCGCGCCGATCCACCTTCTCCCACAAGGAGGGCTTTGCACGGGGAAGCGAAATCCTGGTTGGTGAGTTAATGGGGCTTTTTTGATGGCCGGGAAAGCAGTTTTCGACGGCTT